>NZ_JBLZPH010000040.1:0-1472 GCF_049199205.1 Shinella sp. M31
CCATAGAATTTTCTTGCTCTACCCGCCGGAAGTCAGCCGCGATGATCGAGCTTGGCCACCCAGCGGTCGCCGATCCACTGGATGCCGCAGACCATGACGATCAGCACGGCGACGACGGCCACCATCACGGTGGTCTCGAAACGCTGGTAACCGTAGCGGATGGCGAGGTCGCCGAGACCGCCGGCACCGATGGCACCCGCCATGGCGGAAGCGCCGATCAGCGTGACCAGCGTCACGGTGAAGCCTGCGACGATGCCGGGCAGCGCCTCGGGGATCAGCACTTCGCGCACGATCGTCCAGCGATTGCCGCCCATGGCGCGCACGGCCTCGATCAGGCCGCGATCGACCTCGCGCAGCGACACTTCGGCGATGCGCGCATAATAGGGGGTCGCGGCGATCGACAGCGGCACGATGGCCGCCCAGGTGCCGATCGACGTGCCGACGATGAGGCGCGTGACCGGAATAAGCGCGACGAGCAGGATGATGAAGGGCACGGAGCGGAAGCCGTTGATGACGGCGCCGAGCACGCGGTTGACCCAGAGGTTTTCCGCAATGCCGCCGCGCGCGGTCGCCACCAGCGCTAGCCCGAGCGGCAGGCCGAAGACCAGCGAGATGATGCCGGAGGCGGCCGTCATCACGACGGTTTCCCAGAGCGAGCGGACAAGAAGTTCAAGCATGATCGGCGACATGGCCGAGGACCTCCACCTGGGCGCCGAGGCGCTCCGCATAAGATACAAGCGACGCGGCCTTACCGGCCGGCACCGCGAGGAAGAAGCGGCCGACGGCCTGCTCCTGGATATGATCGACACCGCCATGGATAAGGCGGTAGCCGCCGGGAAACTCCTGCGACAGCCCCTCAAACAATGGACCGGTGGCGACCGGGCCGGCAATGTCGATGCTCAGGATCGCCTCGCCGCCGATATCCGCCGTCAGCCGTTCGGCGATATGGGCGGGAAGCTGCGGGCGGATGCCGCTAAGCAGGCTGCGGGTCGTCTGCGCCTGCGGGCGGGAGAAGACCTGCCAGACCGGCCCCTCCTCCACGACGCGGCCGGCATCGAGCACGGTCACGCGGTCGGCAATGCCGCGCACCACCTCCATCTCATGGGTGATGAGCAGAATGGTGAGGCCGAGCTTGCGGTTGATGTCCTTCAGCAGCGTCAGGATCGAGCGGGTGGTTTCCGGGTCGAGCGCAGAGGTCGCCTCGTCGGAGAGCAGCAGCGCAGGCTTGGCGGCAAGCGCGCGGGCAATGCCGACACGCTGCTTCTGGCCGCCGGAAAGTTCGGACGGATAGGCCTTCGCCTTGCCCGAGAGGCCGACGAGTTCAAGCAGCTCGGCGGCACGCGCCAGCCGCTTGACCTTCGGCCAGCCCTCGATCTTCAGCGGCAGAGCGACGTTCTCTTCGACGGTTTTTGCGGAGAGCAGATTGAAGTGCTGGAAGATCATGCCGATGCGGCGGCGCAGCGGCTGGAGAT
>NZ_JBLZPH010000041.1:0-28641 GCF_049199205.1 Shinella sp. M31
TTTTCATTCGTATCGCCCCAATCAGCCGCGCTTGTTGCGGGCGGCGAGGGTGCGCAGGCG
This sequence comes from Shinella sp. M31, assembly GCF_049199205.1. NCBI lineage: Bacteria > Pseudomonadati > Pseudomonadota > Alphaproteobacteria > Hyphomicrobiales > Rhizobiaceae > Shinella > Shinella sp. M31. Next base: position 61 of record NZ_JBLZPH010000041.1, read on the forward strand.
CAGCGCGTTCAGCTTGATGAAGCCGGCGGCGTCCTTCTGGTCGTAGGCGCCCTGGTCGTCCTCGAAGGTCACGAGCTTGTCGGAATAGAGCGACTTGTCCGACTGGCGGCCGATGACCATTACATTGCCCTTGTAGAGCTTCAGCGTCACCTCGCCCTCGACATGCGTCTGGCTCTTGTCGATCAGCGCCTGCAGCATTTCACGCTCCGGCGAGAACCAGAAGCCGTAATAGATCAGCTCGGCGTAACGCGGCATCAGCTCGTCCTTGAGATGCGCGGCGCCGCGGTCGAGCGTGATGCTCTCGATGGCGCGATGCGCGGAAAGCAGGATCGTGCCGCCGGGCGTTTCATAGACGCCGCGCGACTTCATGCCGACGAAGCGGTTTTCCACGAGGTCGAGGCGGCCGATGCCGTTGTCGCGGCCGTAGGTGTTGAGCGCGGCCAGCAGCGTCGCCGGCGACATGCGCACGCCGTTGATCGAGACGGCATCGCCCCGCTCGAAGCCGACCGTGATGACGGTCGCCTTGTCCGGTGCGGCTTCCGGCGAAATGGTGCGCATATGCACATATTCCGGCGCCTCGACGGCCGGATCTTCCAGCACCTTGCCCTCGGAAGACGAGTGCAGCAGGTTGGCGTCGACGGAGAACGGCGCTTCGCCCTTCTTGTCCTTGGCGACCGGGATCTGGTGCTCTTCGGCGAATTCGAGCAGGTGCGTGCGGCTCTTGAACGACCAGTCGCGCCAGGGCGCGATGATCTTGATGTCGGGGTTCAGCGCATAGGCCGAAAGCTCGAAGCGAACCTGGTCGTTGCCCTTGCCCGTCGCGCCATGCGCGATGGCGTCGGCGCCGGTCTTGGCGGCGATCTCGATCAGGTGCTTGGAGATGAGCGGGCGGGCGATCGACGTGCCGAGCAGGTAGACGCCCTCATAGACCGCATTGGCACGGAACATCGGGAAGACGAAATCGCGCACGAATTCCTCGCGCACGTCCTCGATGAAGATCTCCTTGATGCCGAGCATCTCGGCCTTCTTGCGCGCCGGCTCGAGCTCTTCGCCCTGGCCGAGGTCGGCCGTGAAGGTCACGACTTCGGCGTTGAGTTCGGTCTGAAGCCACTTCAGGATGATCGAGGTGTCGAGGCCGCCGGAATAGGCGAGAACGACTTTCTTCACGTCTTTATGGGGTGCCATGATAATGAGGTCCGTTGCATGGAGAGGATCTGCGGCAAGCCCGCAAGGCCCGGTGTCGCGGCACTTTTAGCGAGATTGGCGCGCGGCGCAAGGGTGATGCCCGTCGCATCCTGCCGCAGGCAGGGTTTGACGACGCCGCAGGCGACCCCATATTGCGCAGGACAGGACCATGGAAGGGGATGAACCCATGACCGACCTCAACGACATCATCAAGCAGGACAACGTCGCCGTCGTCACCGGCGGCGCCTCGGGCATCGGCCTTGCCGCCGCGCGGCGCTTTGCCGAGGCCGGCATGTTCGTGACGATCGCCGACCGCAATGCCGACCAGCTCGCCGAAGCCCGCGTCGAGCTCGAAGCCATTGCCGGCGAAGCCAATATCATGGCGGTGGAGACCGACGTTGCCCATCGCCACCAGCTGGAAGCGCTGGAGCGCGCCGTCCAGCAGCGTTTCGCTCGCGTGCATGTGCTGATGAACAATGCCGGTATCCAGCCGGACACCTCGATCTTCAGCGCCGAGGCCAACTGGGACCAGATCCTCGCCGTCAACCTGATGGGCGTCATCCACGGCTGCCAAGTCTTCGGGCCGAACATGCTGGCGCATGGCGAGCCCGGCCTCATCATCAATACCGGCTCCAAGCAGGGCATCACCACGCCGCCCGGCAACCCCGCCTATAATGTCTCGAAGGCCGGCGTAAAGGTCTTCACCGAAGCTTTGCAGCACGAGCTGCGCAACACCGAGGGCGCAAAACTTTCCGCCCATCTGCTGATCCCCGGTTTCGTCTACACGGCGCTCACCAAGGGGGACCGCACGGAAAAACCGGATGCCGCCTGGACACCGGCCCAGACCGTCGATTTCATGCTGGAAAGCCTGGCGCGCGGTGACTTCTACATTCTCTGCCCAGACAACGACGTGCCGCGCAAACTCGACGAAAACCGCATGGCTTGGGCGATCGGCGATATCATCGAAAACCGCCCGCCGCTGTCGCGCTGGCACAAGGACTATGCCGAGGCCTTCCGGACCTTCCTGGAAGACAGATAACGGCCATCACAAAGCTTGATTGGTAATTTCAGGAAAGCCGGATTAGGGATTTCTTATCTCCCTCCGGCTTTTCAGGCTTTGCCATGGACCTCCTGCCCACGCTTCCGACACTTCTCGCCTTCACGGCCGCAAGCCTGCTGCTTGCCGTGACGCCCGGCCCGGACATGACGCTGTCCATCAGCCGCGCACTGTCGCAGGGCCGTGGCCCGGCGCTTTATGTCGTGGTCGGCACCAGCCTCGGCATCGTCGTGCATACGCTGCTCGTCGCCTTCGGCATTTCCGCCCTCATCACCGCCTCGCCGACGGCCTTCCTGATCCTGAAGACCGGTGGCGCCGCCTATCTGCTGTGGCTCGCCCTCCAGGCCATCCGCTATGGCTCGACCTTCACGGTGAAAGCCGCAGCCGGCCCGCGCGGCACGGCATTCGCCAATATCTCCACCGGCTTCTGGGTGAACCTGCTAAACCCCAAGGTCATCATCTTCTTCATGACCTTCCTGCCGCAGTTCATCTCGGCCGGCGATCCCGACGTCACCGGCAAACTCATCGTGCTGGGCCTGCTCTTCACCACCATCGGCATGCCGGTGAATATCCTCGTCATCCTCGGCGCCGACAAGCTCGCCGCCTGGCTCCAGCGGAACCCGAACGTGCTGCGCGGCATCGACTACACCTTCGCCGGCGTGTTCTCGGTCTTCGCGGCAAAGATCCTGCTCACGCAGGCGCAGTAGGCCCTCACACGCGATAGCGATAATGCCCGGTGATGGGATAGGCGAAAAGCACATCCTCGAGCCGGGCACCGGCCCCGATATTGTGCACGACGAGCGGTCGGGAGCCGTCGGATGTACGTTCATCCGTCACAATCCCGATATGCGGCAGGTTGCCCGGCAGCATCTGGGAAACGATATCGCCCGGGCGATAGTCCGCGCCCGCCTCGCTGATCGCCTGCGCCGCACCGGCCCGCTCGAAAAATGCCTGGAGATTGGGCACCCGGCGATGGTCGATGTTGCGATCCGTTTTCTTCAGACCCCACAGCGCCGGATAGGCGGAGAATGCCTTGCGCATATCCTCATGGACGAGAACCTGAAGATCGATGCCGAGCGCATCGCGATAGGCGCGAACGATGACATCGGTACACACGCCGCGCTCACGCGGAACGTCGCCGCCGGGATAATCGAGTTTCGAATAGGCGGCGTCGTAGGTCAGCGTCACACCGACCTGACGGCGCGCCGCCGCAACCAGCTTGCCGGCGGGTTGGCTTCCGGTATCCGCCCTCACGAACGCCGGAAGCGCGAGAACCAGGCCCGCCGAGAAACCGCCCAAGAGACAATCGCGACGCAACAGCATATTCAACCCCATATCCAACCGTGAAAAACTGCGGGCGGATTCAGGCGGTTTGTTGGCGTCTCAGCCGATCAACAGGGCGTCGTCGTCCAGCGTCTGGCCGCGCATCTTGCGGAACATCGCGATCAGGTCCTCGACCTGGAGATTCTTGCGGTTGTCGCCTGCGACGTCGAGCACGATCTCGCCGCCGTGCAGCATAACGGTGCGGTGGCCGTAATCGAGCGCCTGGCGCATGGAATGCGTCACCATCAGCGTCGTCAGCTTGCGCTCCGAGACGATCTTCTGGGTGAGGGTCATGATGAACTCGGCCATGCCCGGATCGAGCGCCGCGGTGTGCTCGTCGAGCAGCAGCACGTCGGACCCGGCAAGCGTGGCCATGACCAGCGAGACAGCCTGGCGCTGGCCGCCGGAGAGCAGGTCCATGCGGTCGCGCATGCGGTTTTCGAGGCCGAGGTTCAGTTCGGCGATACGCTCGCGGAAGACCGCGCGGCGTTGCGGGCCGAGCGCCGAGGACAGGCCGCGACGCTCACCGCGACGGGCGGCGAGCGCGAGGTTTTCCTCGATGGAGAGCGCGCCGCAGCTGCCGGTCAGCGGATCCTGGAAGACGCGGGCGACGCGGCCGGCGCGGGCGGCCGTGCCCTGGCGGGTCACGTCGGCAGTGCCGATCTTCACCTGTCCCTCGGTCGCGATGACGTCGCCGGCGAGAACGCCGAGCAGGGTCGATTTGCCAGCGCCGTTCGAGCCGATGACGGTGACGAACTGGCCTTCCTCGATGGTGAGGCTGACGCCGTTCAACGCCTGCTTCTGCAGCGGCGTACCCTTGCCGAAGGTGACCTTGATATCGGAAACGGAGATCATCAGGCGGCTCCTCCGCGGCGAAGGCGCGGCAGGACGAGCGCCACGGTGACGAGCAGTGCCGTCACGAAATTGAGGTCGGAGGCCTGCAGGCCGAGCACGTCGGAGGACAGCGCGAGCTGGATGGCGATGCGATAGAGGATCGAACCGAGCACGCAGCCGATCAAAGCCATCAAGATACCGCGTGTACCAAAAAGCGTCTCGCCGATGATGACGGCGGCAAGGCCGACGACGATCGTGCCGACGCCCGACGTGACGTCGGCAAAGCCGTTGGTCTGGGCAAACAGCGCGCCGCCGAGCGCCACCAGCGCGTTTGAGAGCGCGATGCCGAGATAGATCTGCCTGTTGGTATCGACGCCCTGCGCGCGGGCCATGCGGGCGTTTGCCCCGGTCGCGCGCATCGAAAGACCCGCGTCGCTTTCCAGGAAGCGCCAGACGAGGATAACGGCGATGACGACGAGCACGAAGATGAAGAGCGGCCGGACGTAGAAATCCCTGAGGCCATGGCCGAAGAAGGGGCTCAGCATCGTCTCGGCATTGATCAGCGCGACATTCGGCTTGCCCATCACGCGCAGGTTCACCGAGAAGAGCGCGATCATCGTCAAGATCGAAGCGAGCAAGTTGAGGATGCGGAAACGCACATTGAGCATCGCCGTGACCAGGCCCGCACCGGCACCCGCCAGCATGGCGACGAAAGCGGCGAGCCAGGGGTTCACACCCGCGATGATCAGCACCGCCGTGACGGCGGCACCGAGCGGGAAGGATCCGTCCACGGTCAGGTCCGGAAAATCCAGCACGCGGAAGGCAAGGTAAACGCCAATGGCGACGAAGGCATAGACCAGCCCCAGTTCGACGGCACCCCAGAAGGCAATCAGGCTCACGGCTCTTCTTTCTTTTTCACCCGCTCCGCAGGTCGTGCGGGATGGGTCCTTTTAACAGATCAACCGCCGCCGGCGATCCGGCAGCGGTTGATCCCGATTGGTAATGTAAAACGGAAACTTATTCGATCACGCGGGTCGCGCGGCCGACAAGCGCTTCCGGCAGGGTGACGCCCATCTTGGCGGCCGCGCCCTTGTTGACGACGAGATCGGTGCCGGCGGCAACCTTCACGGCGATATCGCCGGGGTTCTCGCCCTTGAGGATGCGCACGACGATCTCACCCGTCTGCTTGCCGACGTCCTTGTAGTTGAAGCCGAGCGCCGCGATGGCACCGCGCGAGACGGAATCCGTATCGGCGGTGAAGAGCGGGAGCTTGGCTTCCTCGGCAACGGCGACGGCACCCTCCAGAGCGGAGATGATCGTGTTGTCCGTCGGGATATAAATGGCGTCGGCACGGCCGACGAGGGCGCGCGCGGCACCCTGCACTTCGGCGGACTTGGTGGCGGCGGATTCGACGACGGTCAGGCCGGCCTTTTCGGCTTCGGCTTTGAGAACGGCGAGCAGAGAAACGGAGTTCGCTTCACCGGAATTGTAGAGGAAGCCGATCGTCTTGGCGTTCGGCAGGATTTCCTTGATGAGGGCCAGATGCTCGGCAACCGGCGACAGGTCGGAAAGGCCGGTGACGTTGCCGCCGGGCTTGTCCATGTCGGTGACGAGCTGCGCGCCGAGCGGATCGGAGACGGCCGTGAAGACGACCGGAATGTCCTTCGTCGCGGAGACGACGGCCTGCGCCGAGGGCGTGGAGATCGGAACGATCACGGTCGGGTCCTCGCCGACGAACTGGCGGGCGATCTGCGCGGCCGTCGCGGGGTTGCCCTGCGCCGACTCGTAGATGAACTTCAGGTTCTCACCTTCCTTGTAGCCAGCCGCTTCCAGCGCTTCCTTGACGCCGTCACGGGCGGCATCGAGGGCCGGATGTTCGACGATGGCGGTCACGGCAACCGTGACGTCTTCGGCCTTCGCGGGAAGGGAAATCGCGACCGTGGCCGCGAGAGCGAGGAGAAGTTGACGCATGAAAGGTCTCCCTAGAGCATTTCCAGCTGAAGCGAGTTCGCTTCGGCGTCGGATAATGCGGTAAAAACAAAATCCTAGAACATTTCCGGTGAATCGGAATTCACCGGAAATGTTCTAGAATGATTTCAGGCCGTTTCTAGGCAAAACAGCCCTTCAGATCAATTCTCGGAGCGCGCTTCATCAATCACATTTTCTGATAGAAGCCTGCGGCAAAACGACAGGCGGAATGGCTGACGCCCCCCTCATCCGGCCCTATCGGGCCACCTTCTCCCCGAGGGGAGAAGGGAAAGGAATCGTCGGCAGTCTTCCCCCTTCTCCCCGCGGGGAGAAGGTGCCGGCAGGCGGATGAGGGGGGCTTGTCCTCAGTCGTCCTCGCCATGGCCGACGATCATCATCGCTTCGAAAGCCATGCGCTCAACCTTGCGCATGCGCTCGGATTCCGACTTCAGCTGGCCGCAGGCGGCGAGGATGTCGCGGCCGCGCGGCGTGCGGATCGGCGAGGCGTAGCCGGCCTGGTTGATGAAATCGGCGAAGCGCTCGATCTGCTCCCAGTCCGAACACTGGTAGTTCGTGCCCGGCCAGGGATTGAACGGAATGAGGTTGATCTTCGCCGGGATGCCCTTGAGCAGCTGGGTGAGCAGCTTGGCATCTTCCAGGCTGTCGTTGACGTCCTTCAGCATCACATATTCGAAGGTGATGCGCCGCGCGTTCGACAGGCTCGGATAGGCGCGGCAGGCGTCGAGCAGCTCCTTCAGCGGATACTTCTTGTTGATCGGCACCAGCATGTCGCGCAGCTCGTCACGCACGGCATGCAGCGAGATGGCCAGCATCACCCCGATCTCGGAACCCGTGCGATAGATTTCCGGCACGATGCCCGAGGTCGAGAGCGTCACGCGGCGCTTGGAGAGCGAAAGACCGTCGCCATCGGTGGCAATCAGCAGCGCCGTCTTGACGTTCTCGAAATTGTAGAGCGGCTCGCCCATGCCCATCATGACGATATTGGAGACCTTGCGGCCCTCGGCGGGCGCAATCATGCCCGCAGGCGTGTCGCGGTCCGGGAAATCGCCGAGCCGGTCGCGGGCAAGCAGCAGCTGCGAGAGAATTTCCTCCGCCGTCAGGTTGCGCACCAGCTTCTGCGTTCCGGTATGGCAGAAGGAACAGGTGAGCGTGCAGCCGACCTGGCTGGAAATGCACAGCGTCCCGCGGCCTTCCTCGGGAATATAGACGGTCTCGATCTCGACCGGACGGCCGGCGCCGCGCGCGGGAAAGCGCAGCAGCCACTTGCGCGTGCCGTCATTGGAAATCTGCTCGTCGACGATCTCCGGGCGGGCGATGGTGAAATGCGCCTTCAGCATTTCACGCATGTCCTTGGAGACATTGGTCATGTCGTCGAAATCGGAGACGCCGCGCACATAAAGCCAGTGCCACAGCTGGCTGACGCGCATCTTCACCTGGCGCTCGGCCACGCCCTTCTCGACCAGCGCGCGGCCCATGTCCTCGCGAGAAAGACCGATCAGCGTCGGCTTTTCGGCGGCCGGGATGGTACGGACGGCTGGCGCCTTGACCGGGTCGGCGGTGTTGAGAAAATCCATGCTTGCCATCGGGTCATTCCTCAAGAACAGGCAGCGCCGGCGCAGGCTTTTGCGCCACGGCGGTCCATGCTCGACTGAAGTTCATTGCAGGCCAGGAAATGCCGGGAAGTGCGGCTTACGGCCCAGTTGCCGGCCCTTTAGCATTGTTTCGCCGGAAAGTCACGGCCCATCAGGCCGCAGGCAGATCTCGCGCAGGCAGGCCCGCAGCCAGCGATGGGCCGGGTCGGCATCCATGCGCGGATGCCAGAGCAGCGAGACGGTGAAATCCGGCAGATCGACCGGCAGCGCGAAAGCCGTCACGCCGTCGCGAAACGATGCCGTCGACCGGTCCGAGACCTGCGCGATCAGGTCGGAATTTTTCGCGAGTGTCACGGCCTCGGTAAAACTCGGCACCGTCACGACGACGATGCGCGACAGTCCCATCAGCGCCAGCGCCGCGTCGACCGGGCCGCGATCGCGGCGGCCGCGCGAGACGAGGATGTGGCCGCCGGCCGCGTAGCGCTCCGGCGTGATCGGCCCGTCGAGCAGCGGATGCCCGTCGCGCACGACGCCGATGAAGCGGTCGCGGAAGAGCGCCTGCGCCCGCACCTCAGGCCCCGTCTCATCGCCGATCACGCCTGTTTCGAGATCGACGATCCCGTCGCGCAGCGGTGTGCTCTCCTTGTCGGGCTTCGGCACGAAGCGCAGTTTCACGCCCGGCGCTTCGCGGGCCGCGCGCGCCACCAACGTCGGCCCATAGGTATCGACGAAACCCTCGCGGTTGCGCAGCGTAAAGGTCCGCACGAGGGTCTTGAGGTCGAGGATTTCGGCCGGCCGCAGCAGCGCTTCCGCCTCCTGCACGATCTGCCCCACCCTCTCACGAAGCTCCACCGCCCGCGGCGTCGGCACAAGGCCGCGCCCGGCCCGGACCAGCAGCGGATCGCCCGTCACCTCGCGCAACCGTGCCAGCGCACGACTCATCGCCGACGGACTGAGCCTCAGCCGCCGGGCAGCTCGCGCGACGCTGCCTTCGGCAAGCAGCACGTCGAGCGTCACGAGAAGATTGAGATCGGGCCGGGACATGCGCGATCCTAGCACGTCGCCGGTAAAATGACATGGCGTCCGACGCACGAATAGAATGCAATCCGTGCGCATTTCGCCATGTCAGGGAAAGGCCTATCTGCTCCGGAGAACAAGGAGCAGTCCCATGCAAGACACGGAAACATCAACAGCGGACGGCAACAGAGCCGGAGCCCTCGCCGGTCTTTCGCTCGCCATCCTGCTGTCCTCGCTCGGCACCAGCATCGCCAATGTCGCCCTGCCGACGCTCGCGCAGCACTTTTCCGCCCCCTTCCCGCATGTCCAGTGGGTCGTGCTCGCCTATCTGCTCGCCAGCACCGTGCTGATCGCCGGCATCGGGCGCCTCGGCGATCTCTTCGGCCGCCGCCGGCTGCTGCTGGCGGGACTAGCGGTGTTTTCCGCCGCCTCGCTTCTGGCGGGCCTCTCGCCATCCCTGCCCTTCCTCATCGCCATCAGGGCCGTTCAGGGCGCGGGGGCGGCGGCCATGATAGCGCTGGCCATGGCCTTCGTTAGCGAGACCGTGCCGAAAGAGCGGATCGGCAGCACGATGGGCCTGCTCGGCACGATGTCGGCGGTCGGTACCGCACTCGGTCCCTCGCTCGGCGGCCTGCTGATCTCCGCCTTCGGTTGGCCGTCGATCTTTCTCGTCGCCGTGCCCTTCGGCATCGCCGCCTTCGGTCTCCTGCGGCATTTCCTGCCTGCCGACCGCAAGGCCGCCACCGCAGCCCGCTTCGACCTCGTCGGCGCCATCCTGCTGGCGGTATCGCTTGCCGCCTATGCGCTCGCCATGACGGCCGGCGGAGGCCGCATCGGGCTTGTGAACGCCGCGCTCGTCGCCACGGCCGCCCTCGGCGCGATCCTGTTCGTCGCCTGGCAGGGCCGAACCGCCTTTCCGCTGATCCGCCCGGCCGCCTTCCGCCGTCCCGGCTTTCCCGCCAGCCTTGCGGCCAATATCCTCGTCGCCACCGTCATCATGGTGACGCTCGTCGTCGGGCCGTTCTACCTGTCGCGGACGCTTGGCCTCGGGCCGGCGGAAGTCGGCTTCGTTTTGGCGATCGGCCCCGTCGTCTCCGTTCTGACCGGCCTGCTGGCAGGGCGCCTCGTCGACCGCTTCAGCCCGGCCCCGATGGTTGCGGCCGGGCTTGCCACGATGGCGGCGGGTGCCGCGGGCCTGCCGGTGCTCTCCGCCTGGTTCGGCCTGCCCGGTTATACCGCGGCAATCGTCGTGCTGACGCCCGGCTACCAGCTGTTCCAGGCGGCCAACAATGCCGCCGTCATGACGGGCATCGCCGCAGACGAGCGCGGCGTCATTTCGGGCCTGCTCAACCTGTCGCGCAATCTCGGCCTCATCACCGGCGCCTCGCTGATGGGGGCGATCTTCGCCGCCGCAGCCGGCACGCGGGATCTCGCCGGCACCGACCCGGCCGCCGTCGCCTTCGGCATGCAGGTGACCTTCACCGTGGCCGCGACCCTGCTCGCCGTCGCGCTCGGCCTGTCCCTGCCCGCTTTCCGGCGTGCCCCAGCCTGACCGGCATGAAACAGAAAGGCCGGGATTTCTCCCGGCCTTTCTGCATTGACGGCGATGAAACCGTAATCAGTTCCAGTCGCGGATATCGACGAAATGGCCGGCGATGGCGGCGGCGGCGGCCATGGCGGGCGACACGAGATGCGTGCGGCCCTTGAAACCCTGGCGGCCCTCGAAGTTGCGGTTCGAGGTGGAGGCGCAGCGCTCGCCCGGCTTCAGGCGGTCGTCGTTCATGGCCAGGCACATCGAGCAGCCCGGCTCGCGCCAGTCGAAACCGGCAGCCTTGAAGATCGTGTCGAGACCTTCGGCTTCCGCCTGCTCCTTCACGAGGCCGGAGCCCGGAACGATCATGGCGCTGACGGTGGAGGCCACCTGCTTGCCCTCGACCACCTTGGCGACGGCGCGCAGGTCCTCGATGCGGCCGTTGGTGCACGAGCCGATGAAGACGCGGTCGATGGCGATGTCGGTGATCTTGGTGCCGGGCTTCAGGCCCATGTAGTCGAGCGCGCGCCACTTGGAGGATCGCTTGGTCTCGTCTTCGATATCGTCGGGGTTCGGCACGACGCCTTCGACGGAGACGACGTCTTCCGGCGACGAGCCCCAGGAGACGATCGGCGGGAGATTGGCGGCATCGAGCACGACCACGCGGTCGAAATGCGCGCCCTCTTCCGTGTAGAGCGTCTTCCAGTAGTCGAGCGCCATTTCCAGCGCCTTGCCCTTGGGTGCGCGCGGCTTGTCCTTGATGTATTCGAAGGTCTTTTCGTCGGGCGCGATCAGGCCGGCGCGCGCGCCGCCTTCGATCGTCATGTTGCAAACCGTCATGCGGCCTTCCATCGACAGCGAACGGATGGCCTCGCCCGCGAATTCGATGACGTGGCCGGTGCCGCCGGCCGTGCCGATCTCGCCGATGATGGCAAGGATTATATCCTTGGCGGTGACGCCCGGCGGCAGCTGGCCGTCGACGCGCACCAGCATATTCTTCGCCTTCTTCTGGATCAGCGTCTGGGTCGCCAGCACGTGTTCCACTTCGGACGTGCCGATACCGTGCGCCAGCGCGCCGAAGGCGCCGTGCGTGGAGGTGTGGCTGTCACCGCAGACGATGGTCATGCCCGGCAGCGTGAAGCCCTGCTCGGGGCCGACGATGTGCACGATGCCCTGGCGCACGTCCTTTTCCGAATAGTATTCGACGCCGAATTCCGCGGCATTGTTGGCGAGCGCCTCGACCTGGATGCGGCTTTCCTCGTTCTTGATGCCCTGGTGGCGATCCGGCGAGGTGGGAACGTTGTGGTCGACGACGGCGAGCGTCTTTTCCGGCGCGCGCACCTTGCGGCCGGCCATGCGCAGGCCTTCGAAGGCCTGCGGCGACGTCACTTCGTGAACGAGGTGACGGTCGATGTAGAGAAGACAGGTGCCGTCTTCCTGGCGGGAGACGATGTGGTCGTCGAAGATCTTGTCATAGAGGGTACGGGGTGCGCTCATGGCTTTTCATCCGTCTGGCATGTTTGGGAAAGGGAAATCGACAGCGCGAGGCTGCTGGACCGCGAGCGATCAGGATAGACGGCTGATAAGCGCCCCGAAGACGCGCGCAAAGAAGCGTGCCGGCAGGCGCTTGTGATCCTGCAGCACGACGACATGCTTTTCCGTGCATCCGAACTTGGATTCCATACGCCCGCATATAACGATTTTTTGACAGCGCGGCAAGTTGGCCGCGGGCACCGCCGTTTACGCTTCTTCCGAAAATTTCCAGCCCGCCTCCTTGCCGCCACCCCGAATTTTTGACACTCGATAGACGTATCCGGCTGGGACCGGCTTAGGGGACAGATATGAAGACGATTACCTGGCGCGACCGCCTGCGCTACCAGTTCGACAAGAGCATGGCGGCGGGACCGATCGCGCTGATCGGCTGGCTTGCCGTGATCTCGCTGGTGGTGATCGTCATCGCCGGCCTGTTTCTCGCCATCACCGGCATCGCGCAGGAGGGCGGCACGCCCGTCTCCTTCATCGAGGGCGCGTGGGAATCGCTGATGCGCACCATGGATGCGGGCACGATGGGCGGCGATGCCGGCTGGAGCTTCCGCGGCGTCTCGCTCGTCGTCACCGTCGCCGGCATCTTCGTCTTCTCCGCGCTGATCGGCGTTCTCTCTTCCGGCCTCGACGAGAAGCTGGACGAGCTGCGCAAGGGCCGCTCGCATGTCTTGGAAAAGGACCACACGATCATCTTCAACTGGTCGCCCTCGATCTTCGACGTGATCTCCGAACTGGTCATCGCCAATGAGAGCCGGCGCAACCCGCGCATCGTCATCATGGCCAGCAAGGACAAGGTGGAGATGGAGGATGAGATTGCCGACAAGATCGCCGATCTCAAGAACACCCGCATCATCTGCCGCAGCGGCGACCCGACCGATCTCTATGACGTCAACATCGTCAACCCGCAGGCCTCGCGCTCGATCGTCGTGTTGTCGCCGGAAAGCGACTATGCCGATTCCGAGGTCATCAAGACCGTGCTCGCGCTCGTCAACGACCCGGAGCGCCGCAAGGAGCCCTACCAGATCGCCGCCGAGATCCGCGACGCCAAGAATGCGGAAGTCGCCCGCATCGTCGGCGGTTCGGAGCTCCAGCTGGTGCTGGCCGACGAACTGATCTCGCGCATCGTCGTCAGCTCCTCACGCCAGGCCGGCCTTTCGGCCGTCTATACGGAACTGCTCGATTTCGACGGCTCGGAAATCTACGCCGTCGAACAGCCGGCGCTTGTCGGCAAATCCTTCGGTCATGCCGTGATGGCTTACGATACCTCAACGCTGATCGGTCTCTGCGACCTCGACGGCGTCGTGCATCTCAATCCGCCCAACAACCGCGTCATCGCGGCCGGCGAGCGGGCGATCCTGATTGCCGAGGACGATGCCGCTATCAAGCCGCGCACCGGCGATTTCGAGGTCGATCGCGAGATCGTGCGCCCGCCCGTGCAGCACACGGAAGGACCGGAGCGCACCCTGCTGCTCGGCTGGAACCGCCGCGGGCCGATCATCGCGCAGGAGCTGTCGCGTTACGTGGCGCCCGGCTCCGAGCTCTTGATCGCCGCCAACCGGGCGGGCCTCGAGACGGAGGTCGCCGGGCTGTCCTATCTCAAGGAAAACCTTGCCGTTCGCTGCACCGTCATCGACACGACGAACCGCGCGGCGCTCGATGCGCTGGATGTGCCGTCCTACGACCACGTGCTGGTGCTCGGCTACAGTGACGATATGGCGCCGCAGCCGGCCGACACCACGACGCTGGTGACGCTCTTGCAGCTGCGCAAGATCGCCGATGCGGCCAACCAACATATCGGCATCGTCAGCGAGATGATCGACGTGCGCAACCGCAACCTCGCCGCCGTCACCCGCGCCGACGATTTCGTCGTCAGCAACAAGCTGGTCAGCCTGATGCTGGCGCAGGCTTCGGAAAACGAGCTGATGGCGCAGATCTTCGACGAGCTGCTCGACGAGGACGGTTCGGAAATCTACATGCGCCCGGTCACCGACTATATCGCCATCGACCGGCCGGTGAATTTCTACACCGTCACGCTCGCCGCCCTCATCCGCGGCGAGGTGGCGCTCGGCTACAGCCGCGCGACCACCGCCGGTCACGACCCGCGCAACATGGGCGGCGTCGTGGTCAATCCGGTGAAGTCGGAGAAGCTGTCCTTCGATGCTGCGGACCGCCTGATCATCCTTGCCCGCCAATAAGGCTCAGGTGGCCCGGCGCATGCGCCGTTCAAGGCCTCTCAAGCCCAGTGACAGGCCGATGGTGAGGATCAGGTAGACATAGGCGACGATGGAATAGGTCTCGAAGAACCGGAAGGATCCGGAGGCATAGACCTTGCCCATCTGCGTGATGTCGGCCACGCCGAGCACGGAGACGAGCGATGAATCCTTCACCATCGCAACGAAATCGTTGCCGAGCGGCGGCAGGATGACCCGCACCGCCTGCGGGAAGACGACGAGCCGGAAACGCTGGAAGCGCGAAAGGCCGAGCGCCTTGGCCGCTTCCACCTGCCCCTTGTCGACCGACTGGATGCCCGCACGAAAAACCTCGGCGATGAAGGCGGAATAGCCGATCATCAGCGCGATGATTGCCCGCCACATCAGGGAGAGGTCGCGCACCAGCATCGGCTCCATCGCGCCGGCGGATACCAGCGGGCTGATCACAAAATTGATCGCTGCCACCAGCGCCGGCGCGCCGACGAAGGCGATGTAGAAGAGCAGCACCAGGATCGGCACGCCCCGGATGACCTCCGTGTAGAAGCGGGCGATCTGGCGTAGCGCCTTGTGCTCCGAAAGCGCCATCAGCGCGACGCCGAGACCGAGCAGGGTGGCGAGCACAAAGGCGACGAGGGTCACGAAGATGGTGACCCAAAGCCCCTTCAGCACGACGCCGAACACCTGCGCGTAGAGATCATTGGCAATGATGACGCCGGCCAAAACCAGCGCGATTGCCGCAAGCGCGACCAGCCACCAGGGATAGTCGCCCTTGCCGGCGTCAGACGAAACGGGAGCCATGACCGCCCGTCACTGACCCATCTTGTAGTCGAGGAACCACTTCTTGTTCAGCGCGTCGAGCGTGCCGTCGGCCTTGAGGGCCGCGATCGCCGCATTGATGGGCGCGACGAGATCGGAGCCCTTCGGGAAGATGAAGCCGAAATCTTCCGTGCCGAGCGGCCCGCCGACGACCTTCAGCTTGCCGCCGGAAGCATCGACATAACCCTTGGCCGCGACGCTGTCGGTGAGCACCAGATCGACGTCGCCGGCCTGCAAGGCCTGCACGGTCGCACCAAAAGTCTCAAACAGCTTGATGCGCGGGTTCTGCTCATTGCCGTCGAGGATTTCGTAGACGGCGGTGTAGAAGGGCGAGGTGCCCGGCTGGGCGGCGATCAGGCCGTCCTTGAAGGCGCCGAAGGTCTTGGCGTCCGTGAAGCGGTTCTCGTCGGCGCGCACCAGCATGAACTGCTGCGAGCGCATGTAGGGGTCGGAGAAGTCGACCTTCTCCTTGCGGTCGTCCTTGATGGTGATGCCGGTCATGCCGATATTGTACTGGTTGTCGGATACGGCCTGGATCATCGCGTCCCAGGAGGTATTCTGGTACTCGACCTTGAAGTTCAGCCGCTTGGCGATCTCGTTCATCGCATCATATTCCCAGCCGATCTGGTTGCCGGTCTTGGGGTCGACGAACTGCAGCGGCGGATAGGCGTTTTCCGTGACGACGACGACGGACTTGCCGCCGAGATCGGGCAGGTCCGCGGCAAGCGTGACGACGGGCATGAGGGCAGCGGCGACGAGGCCTGCAAGGACGGTGCGGCGGGAAAACATCAAAATATGCTCCTGATTGTGGCGGCGAAACACTGTCACAGGTTCAGGCGGTGAAGCAAGCATGACGCTTGCGCGCAAAGGCTTTTCCGTAAAACAAAAAGCCGCCGGCCAAGGCCGACGGCTTCGAAATCTCGGAATGCGGCAGCCGGATTATTCGGCGGCGGCTTCGGCAGCCTTTGCGGCTTCGGCGGCAGCGGCCTTTTCGGCGGCTTCGGCTGCGGCCTTCTCAGCGGCGAGAGCCTGCGCGGCTGCGACCTTCTCGGCTTCCAGACGTGCCTTTTCCTCGGCAATGGCGGCGCGCTCGGCGTCGTTCAGCTTGCGGGCGCGCGTGCCGGTGTTCTCGATGATACGAGCCGACTTGCCGCGACGATCGCGCAGGTAGTAGAGCTTGGCGCGGCGGACCTTGCCGCGGCGGACGACTTCAACGCCTTCGACGAGCGGCGAGTAAACCGGGAATACGCGCTCGACGCCTTCGCCGTAGGAGATCTTGCGGACGGTGAAGCTCTCGTTGATGCCGCCGCCGGAACGGGCGATGCAGACGCCTTCATAGGCCTGGACGCGGGTACGCGTGCCTTCCGTGACGCGCACGTTGACGCGGACGGTGTCGCCGGGGGAGAATTCCGGGAGCTGGCGCTTGGCTTCGATCTTCGCGGCCTGTTCGGCTTCGAGCTGCTGGATGATGTTCATCGGTTCAAACCTTCGGTTTTTCTGAAACAGCCAGAGCGCTCGACGGTCGCCTTGGAGGTCATGCCTCGTGAGGGTAGTCCGTTGCCGGACGGAGCGGGTACGCCATTCTTTGCTTGCAGGTCGGCTGGGTAATCCCAAATCCGTGCGGGCCAATACACCAGGTAAAGCCGTTTGTCATCCCCTCAAGACAAAAGAATCGGCCCGGGAATGGCGGTTTTTCCGGTCTTGCCGGCCTCGTGGCACCGCGATATCACGCTTTGCAGGAGGAGACCGCGGCCGATGGCCGTTGTCCGCGAGGAGTGCCATGACCTTTGCCGATGCCCTATTGCTGTTTGCCGCAGGCTATCTCTCCGGCGTCGTCAACGCCATTGCCGGCGGCGGCACCTTTCTCACCTTCGGCGCCATGACGCTGACCGGCCTGCCGCCGATCGTCGCCAATGCCACTTCCTCGATCACGCAGTTTCCGGGCTACGTCACCTCCTCGCTCGCCTACGCGAAGGAGATCAGGGCGGACTGGAAGGAAGCGGCCCTTCTCGGCGCGCTGTCGCTCGTCGGCGGGCTTGCCGGCGCGTTGCTGCTGCTGTCGCTCGACAATCCGTCCTTCCGCGCGCTCGTGCCCTGGCTGCTGCTGGCCGCGACCATCATCTTCGCCGCCGGCCCCTATCTCAAGCCCAAGACGCTGCACGCCGAAACGCCGGTCTCGCCGCTCGGCCTTGCCGGCCAGTTCGTCACCTCGATCTATGGCGGCTTCTTCGGCGCGGGCATGGGCATCATGATGCTCGCCGTGCTCGGCCTCACCAAGGGCGGCGATTATCACCGGCTCAACGCGCTGAAGAATTTCCTGGCCGTCGTCATCGCGGGCGTCGCCATCGTCGTCTTCGCCAGCGGCAAGGTCGTCGGCTGGCCGCAGGCCGCCGTCATGGTGCCGGCCGGCGCGCTCGGCGGCTGGTCGGGTGTCTGGGCGGCCCGGCGCGTGCCGCAGCCGGTCATCCGCGGCCTGGTGGTCGCGGTCGGCATCGCGCTGACGATCTATTATTTCGTGACGGGCTGAGCGAGTAGGTCGGGCCGGCGCTCGCGCGTCAGCTTTTGCGCCTCTTCACGCCGCCACCGGTCGATGGCCGCGTGGTTACCGGAGGTCAGAACGCCCGGAATTTCGAGACCTTCCCAGACTTGCGGACGCGTATAGTGCGGATGCTCCAGCAGCCCGCCCTCGAAACTCTCGTGCTCGCCCGAGAGCGCATTGCCCATCACACCGGGCAGGATGCGCACGATGGCATCGAGGAGGATCATCGCCGCCGGTTCGCCGCCGGAGAGGATGTAGTCGCCGATCGACACCTCTTCGAGCTGGCGCCCGTCGATCACCCGCTGGTCGACACCCTCGAAACGGCCGCAGACCACGATGACGCCCTCGCCGGCCGCCAGTTCGCGCACCCGTTGCTGCGTCAGCGGCTTGCCGCGCGGGCTCATCAGCAGGCGCGGCCGGTTGTCACCTTCAGAGGCATGATCGATCGCCCTCGCCAGCACATCCGGCTTCAGCACCATGCCCGCACCGCCACCGGCCGGCGTGTCGTCGACGGTGCGGTGGCGGTCGGTGGTGAAATCGCGGATCTGCACACAATCGAGCGCCCAGTCGCCGCGCGAAAGCGCTTTTCCGGAGAGCGACTGGCCAAGCAGGCCGGGAAACATCTCCGGGTAGAGGGTCAATATGGTGGCGCGGAAAGCCACGTTATTCCCCGTCGTCTTCCGGCGGACGGCGACGCCGGCTGCCGGGACCGGTCTGCTCTTCCTCCTCGAGGCCGGCGGCGATCGCGTCGATGACAAGACGCCCGCCTTCGACATCGATTTCCAGCACGGCGGCTTCGGAGAAGGGAATGAGCACCGGCCGCTTGCCGGGGCCCTTGAGCTCGAGAAGATCGCCGGCACCGAAATCGAAGATACCCGTGACCGTGCCATGGCTGCGGCCCTGGGTATCCACGGCCTCCAGCCCTTCGAGATCGGCATAGAAGAACTCGTCCTCGTCCAACTCGTCGTCCGGCAGGTTTTCGCGTTCGATATAGAGGTCGGTGCCATTCAGCGCCTCGGCGGCGTTGCGGTCGTTGACGCCGCGGAACCGCACCACGACGACGTTCTTCGCCTCGCGCACTTCCAGCACCTCGAAGGACCGGCCGTCGGCCGTGTGCAGGTGGCCGTAGTCGCCGATCGCCGTCGGGTCGATCGTGAAGGATTTCACACGGACTTCGCCGCGCAGGCCCTGGGCCGCGCCGATCGTGCCCATAAGGATGGGATTTTCGAGTTTCGCCATGGTTTCGTTCCGAGCGTTCGTGTGAAGCCTCATACGACGTCTCAGCCGAGGCTCCAAATAAAAACGGGCGGCATGAGGTGCCGCCCGTTTCCAGAATGGTTATGCGGACGGATTATTCGCCGGCAGCTGCAGCAGCGGCGTCTTCTTCCTTCTGCTTCTTCTCGGCGGCGCGCTCGAGGGCCTTCTTGCCCGGCTTTGCCTTTTCCGGGTTGGTGCGCGTGTCGCGCTTCACAACGCCGGCTTCGTCGAGGAAGCGGGCAACGCGGTCAGTCGGCTGGGCGCCCTTGGCGAGCCATTCCTTCGCGCGGTCGGCGTCGATCTGGACGCGGTTTGCGTCGTCCTTGCCGAGCATCGGGTTCCAGGCGCCGAGCTTCTCGAGGAAGCGGCCGTCACGCGGCGAGCGGGCGTCGGCAACGACGATCTGGTAGTACGGGCGCTTCTTGGAGCCACCGCGGGCGAGACGAATTTTCAGGGACATGTCATTACTCCTTGGATGTGGTGAACCCGCGCCTTGGTTTACGCGGGGCTGTTCTGGTTTGCGCCGCTGTGTTCAGCGGCAATGGCTTCATGGTGCCGGATCACCTCGCGGATGATGAAGTTCAAAAACTTCTCCGCGAAATCCGGATCCAGATTGGCATCCTTCGCCAGGCGGCGAAGGCGCTCGATCTGGTATTCCTCGCGCGCCGGATCGGCCGGCGGCAGTTCATGCGTTGCCTTCAGCACGCCCACCGCCTGGGTGCAGCGGAAGCGTTCGGCAAGCATATGCACAAGGGCAGCGTCGATATTGTCGATCGACTGCCGGTACTGGCCCAGTTGTTCCCTGACCTTGGGATCGATCGCCATGGTTCAGCCCCTCACTTCTTCTTCGGCAGGCCGGGAAGGCCCGGAAGCCCGCCGCCGAGCCCGGGCAGGCGCAGACCGCTGCCACCGAGACCCGGCAGGCTGCCCGGCTTGATGCCGGCGGCTTCCGCCTGCTTGGCCAGCGCTTCGAGCTGCTTGGGGTCCATGCTGGACAGGTCCGGCATGCCGCCCATGCCGCCGCCGAGGCCCATCTTGCCGGCAAGACCGCCCATCATCTGCTTCATCATGCCGCCCTTCTTGCCGCCCATCATCTTCATCATGTCCGCCATCTGGCGGTGCATCTTCAGAAGCTTGTTGATGTCGGCGGCATCGGTGCCGGAGCCGGCGGCGATGCGCTTCTTGCGGGAATGCTTGAGCAGGTCTGGATTGGCGCGCTCGGCCTTGGTCATCGAATTGATGATGGCGATCTGGCGACCGAACAGCTTGTCGTCGAGGCCGGCGGCGGACATCTTGTCCTTCATGCCGGCCATGCCGGGCATCATTCCCATGATGCCGCCCATGCCGCCCATCTTCTGCATCTGGCGCAGCTGGTCGGCGAGGTCGTTCAGGTCGAACTTGCCCTTGGCCATCTTGGCGGCCATGGCGGCCGCCTTCTCGGCGTCGATATTCTCCGCCGCCTTCTCGACGAGCGAAACGATGTCGCCCATGCCGAGGATACGGTCGGCGACGCGGCGGGGATGGAATTCCTCCAGCTCGCCCATCTTCTCGCCGACGCCGATCAGCTTGATCGGCTTGCCAGTGACGGCGCGCATCGAAAGCGCCGCACCGCCGCGGCCGTCGCCGTCCATGCGGGTCAGCACGAGCCCGGTAATGCCGACGCGGTCGTCGAAATTGCGGGCGAGGTTGACGGCGTCCTGACCGGTCAGCGCGTCGGCGACGAGCAGGATTTCATGCGGATTGGACTTCCGCTTGATCTCCGCCATCTCGATCATCAGCGGTTCGTCGATATGGGTGCGGCCGGCGGTATCGAGGATGACGACGTCATGGCCGCCGAGCTTGGCGGCCTGCACGGCGCGCGCGGCGATATCGGTCGGCGACTGGCCGGCGATGACGGGCAGCGTGTCGATGCCGGTCTGCACGCCGAGTTGGCGAAGCTGCTCCTGTGCTGCCGGACGGCGCGTGTCGAGCGAGGCCATCAGGACCTTCTTCTTCTCGCGCGTCTTCAGCCGGTTGGCGATCTTGCCTGACGTGGTGGTCTTGCCCGAACCCTGCAGGCCGACCATCATGATGACGACGGGGGCGGCGGCATTGAGATCGACCGAAACGCCCTCGGAGCCGAGCATCGAGACCAGCTCGTCGTGAACGAGCTTGACGACCATCTGGCCGGGCTTGATCGACTTCAGGATTTCCGCGCCGACGGCCTTTTCACGCACCGCATCGGTGAAGGAGCGCACCACTTCCAGCGCCACGTCCGCTTCCAGAAGCGCACGACGGACCTCGCGCAGCGCCGCGGCGACATCCGCCTCGGAAAGCGCGCCACGGCCTGTCAGTCCATTCAGAATGGAGCCAAGGCGGTCCTGGAGTGTTTCAAACATCACGTCTTCCTTCTTGTTTCCGCTTGCGTCGGAAACGTCGGTGCTACCTACGGCAAAAACAAGACGCAAAGCCAAAAAGCACCCGAGGGCGCATCGCGCTGTCGGGTGTTGACCTCCGGGATCTCTTTAATACCTTTGACGGGTCCCGGTCGGCGGCTTCAAGCATTCGTACTTGTCGCAGATGCGCGGCTTAAATCCCATCGGGCCCGCAAAGTCAAGGATTGGAGTCCTGCGCGCCAAGGATTCGAAGACTCCGAGGGTTGCATCTGGTATTTTCAAGCCGCTTGCGCCATATACGCGCGAGATACCAAAGACTCCAGAAGCAAGGACTCGCATCCGAATCCTTGCCGGAATATCCGACATGGCCGCAGACGTACAATTCGCCCGCATGAACGGGCTGGGAAACATGATCCTGGTCGTGGACATGCGCGGCCGCACGAATACCGTGACCCCGGCCGCGGCGATTGCGCTCAATGCCGATCCCGCCACCCGCTTCGACCAGATCATGGCGATCCATGACCCGAAGGTCGACGGCACCGATGCCTTCATCGATATCCTCAACTGCGACGGCACCAAGGCGCAGGCCTGCGGCAACGGCACGCGCTGCGTCGTGCAGGCGCTGGCCAGCGAAACCGGCCGCAAGGTCTTCACCTTCCAGACCGTCGCCGGCATCCTGAACGCCGTGGAACATGAAGACGGCACTGTTTCCGTCGACATGGGCAGGCCGGTCTTCGAATGGAACCGCATCCCCCTCGCCGAGGAATTCTACGATACGAGCCGCATCGAGTTGCAGATCGGCCCGATCGACGCGCCGATCCTGCATTCGCCCTCGGCCATGTCGATGGGAAATCCGCATGCGATCTTCTGGGTCGACCGCGACCCGATGACCTTCGATCTCGACCGTTTCGGCCCGCTGCTCGAAAACCACCCGATGTTCCCGGAAAAGGCCAATATCACGCTGGCGCAGGTCACCTCGCCGACGTCGATGACGACGCGCACCTGGGAGCGCGGCGCGGGCCTGACGCTCGCCTGCGGTTCCGCCGCCTGTTCTGCCGGCGTTTCCGGCGCCCGCACCGGCCGCACCGGCCGCAAGGTCGAGATCACGGTCGCCAGCAGCCCGAACCGCGGCAAGCTGACCATCGAATGGCGCGACGACGACCATGTCGTCATGACGGGACCTGCCGAATGGGAATGGTCGGGCACGCTCGATCCCGTCACCGGCACCTTCCGTCGCGACGATGACGCCGGGGCGGCCGCCCTTTGAGCGGCGTCGAGGTCATAACCTTCGGCTGTCGGCTCAACACCTACGAATCGGAAGTGATGCGCGCCGAGGCCGAGAAGGCGGGGCTGAACAATGCCGTGCTGGTCAATACCTGCGCCGTGACCGGCGAGGCCGTGCGCCAGGCGCGACAGGCGATCCGCCGCGCACGCCGGGACAATCCCCATGCCCGCATCATCGTCACCGGCTGCGCCGCGCAGACGGAAAAGCACACCTTCGCCGAAATGCCGGAAGTGGACGTCGTGCTCGGCAACGAGGAGAAGCTAAAAAGCGCTTCCTACCGGGCGCTGCCGGATTTCGGCGTCTCGGCGGAAGAGAAGCTTCGCGTCAACGACATCATGAGCGTGCGCGAGACCGCGCCGCAGATGGTTAGGCTGATCGACGGCCATGTGCGAGCCTTCGTGCAGGTGCAGAACGGCTGCGACCACCGCTGCACCTTCTGCATCATCCCCTATGGCCGCGGCAATTCCCGCTCCGTGCCGATGGGTGCCGTCGTCGACCAGGCGCGAAAGCTGGCCGAAAGCGGCTATTGCGAGATCGTGCTGACCGGTGTCGACGCCACGAGCTACGGCGCCGACCTGCCCGGCAAGCCGAGCCTCGGCCAGCTTGCCAAGACACTTCTCAAGCAGGTGCCGGAAATCCAGCGCCTGCGCCTTTCCTCTATCGACAGCATCGAGGCGGATGCGCATCTCTGGGACCTCATCGCCGACGAGCCGCGTTTCATGCCGCATCTGCATCTCTCCCTCCAGCATGGTGATGACATGATCCTCAA
The DNA here is from genome assembly GCF_049199205.1 of Shinella sp. M31. Taxonomy (NCBI): domain Bacteria; kingdom Pseudomonadati; phylum Pseudomonadota; class Alphaproteobacteria; order Hyphomicrobiales; family Rhizobiaceae; genus Shinella; species Shinella sp. M31. The sequence continues at coordinate 23,385 of NZ_JBLZPH010000041.1, forward strand.
GCGCATGAAGCGCCGCCACTCCGCCGCCGATGCCCGCGCCTTTTGCGGCCGCGTGCGCGCTCTGCGGCCGGATGCAAGCTTCGGCGCCGACATGATCGCCGGTTTCCCGACGGAGACGGAGGACATGTTCGCCAATGCCGCAAGGCTGGCGGAGGACTGCGGTATCGCCCATCTGCACGTCTTTCCCTACAGCCCGCGCCCCGGCACGCCCGCCGCCCGCATGCCGCAGCTCGACCGGGCGCTCGTCAAGGAACGTGCGGGCCGGTTGCGCGAGACTGGAAAACGGCTGCTCGAGGCCCATCTCGTTTCCATGATCGGCAAACACGAAATGATCCTCGTCGAGAACAACGGCCTCGCCCACACCGAAAATTTCACGCTCGTCGATGCCGCCGGCCTGAAGCCGCGCGACCTTGTGCCGGTCACCATCACCGGCCACAATGGCAAGCACCTGACGATGCGGCCCGAAACCCGCCTTCTCGCATAACCAGCGGATACAATCATGGCCCTCGGCTTCATCAAGAAGATTTTTACGTTCGGAAAAGACACCGCCCCTGAGCAGAAGCCAGAGGCCGAGACGGTCGTCGCGGCGCCACAGGTGGAAGAGGCCGCCCCCGAACAGGTCGTCGAGGAGGCCGTCGCTATCGAAGAGCGCGACGCCCTGCTGGAGGAAGCCGAAGCGGCCAATCCCGAGGCGGCAAGCCACGTACCCGATGAGCCGGAGCCGGATATCTATCCCCTGCCGCATACCCCCGCGCTGCCGCTTGCCGAAGACCCGGTTGTGCCAGCGGAGGTGGAAACGGCAGGCGGACCGGCCGATGATATCGGCGAGGCTGAAGACGCCCCCGCCGAGGAAGAACCAGTCGCGACGGTAGAAATTATAGTCGAGGAAGAACCGGAAGCAGCCGTCGAAATCGAAGACCCAGCGCCAGCGGAAGAGACGAAGCCGGCCGAATTCGAAGACCCCGTTCTCGAAGAGGTCGCCCGCCTCGAGCCGAAGGCTTTGCCCAAAGGCTTTGCGAGCGCCGAAGACAAACCGGCCGAGGTGGTTGCCGCGCCGCAGCCGAAGCGCACCTGGTTCCAGCGCCTGCGCGAGGGCCTGTCGCGCACCTCCTCGCAGCTCACCGGCCAGATCACCAGCCTCTTTACCAAGCGCAAGCTTGACGACGAAACCTTGCAGGACCTCGAGGACCTGCTGATCCAGGCCGATCTCGGCGTCGAGACGGCATTGCGCATCACCGATACGCTCGCCTCCGAACGCTACGGCAAGGACGTCACCGGCACCGACGTCTCGCGAATCATGGCAAGCGAGATCACCAAGGTCCTCTCGCCGGTCGCCAAGCCGCTGGCGCTCGACCTCAATCACAAGCCGCATGTCATCCTCGTCGTCGGCGTCAACGGCACCGGCAAGACGACGACCATCGGCAAGCTCGCCGCCAAACTTTCCGGCGCAGGCCTGAAGGTCATGATGGCCGCCGGCGACACATTTCGCGCGGCAGCGATAGAGCAATTGAAGATCTGGGCGGAGCGCACCGGCTCCGAGATCGTCTCCTCGAAACTCGGCGCCGATGCCGCCGGCCTCGCCTATGAGGCCTATGAGCGGGCGCGCGAAAAGAAGAGCGACGTCCTGATCATCGACACCGCAGGCCGCCTGCAGAACAAGACGGAGCTGATGGCGGAACTGGAAAAGATCGTGCGCGTGCTCGGCAAGCTCGACCCCGACGCGCCACACACGGTCCTCCAGACGCTCGACGCCACCACCGGCCAGAACGCCATGAACCAGGTCGAGATTTTCCGCAACGTCGCGGGCGTCACGGGCCTGATCATGACAAAATTGGACGGTACGGCCCGTGGCGGCATCCTTGTGGCCATTGCCGCCAAACACAAGCTGCCGGTCTATTTCATCGGTGTCGGCGAAGGGATCGACGATCTCGAACCCTTCGAGGCCAAGGATTTCGCGGAAGCGATCGCGGGAGTTGGAGCATGAGCAAGGTTTCGCTGGAAACGCCGGCCAAAACCGAGGAGAAGGTCAGCCCGCTCCTCAAGATGGTGCTGGAGCTCGGCCCGCTCGTCGTGTTCTTCTTCGCCAATTCGCGCGGCGAATGGCTGGCGGCGCAGTTCCCGGTCCTCGCGGAAATGGGCGGCCCGATCTTCATCGCCACCGGCCTCTTCATGGCCGCGACCGCGCTGGCGCTCATCGTGTCCTGGGTGCTGACCCGCACCTTGCCGATCATGCCGCTGATTTCGGGCATCGTCGTCTTCGTCTTCGGCGCGCTGACGCTCTGGCTGCAGAACGACACCTTCATCAAGATGAAGCCGACCATCGTCAATTCGCTGTTCGGCTTTATCCTGCTCGGCGGCCTCGTCTTCGGCAAATCCCTGCTCGGCTACGTCTTCCACGCCGCCTTCAAGCTCGATGACGACGGCTGGCGCAAGCTGACGCTGCGCTGGGGCCTGTTCTTCCTGGTGCTTGCCGTGATGAACGAGGTGGTCTGGCGAAACTTCTCGACGGATTTCTGGGTCGCCTTCAAGGTCTGGGGCACCATGCCCATCACCATCCTCTTCACGCTCGCCCAGATGCCGCTGATCATGCGCCATTCGATAGAGCAGTCGGAAGACGGCAAGGCGCAGTAAAGGCATGCCCGTCGCCGCGCCGACCATCAGCCGGCGCGGCGATTTCCCTTATAAGCCAATCAGAACGTCGCCGTCACCGGATCCGGGCCGATGCGCTTGCCGTCCTTTTCGAGCGTGGCGAAGGTCGCCATGTCCTCGGTATCCAGCTTGAAATCGAAGACCTTGAAATTCTCCTCGATGCGCGACGGCGTCACCGATTTCGGGATCACGACGAGGCCGTTGTCGATGTGCCAGCGGGTGATGACCTGCGCCGGCGTGCGGCCGTGCTTGGCGGCGACCTTGGCGACGACAGGGTTTTCCAGCAGCTGACCCTGACCGAGCGGGCTCCAGGACTGTGTGACGATCCGGTGCTTGTCGTGATAGCTGCGGGCGTCCTTCTGCGGAAAATCCGGATGCAGCTCGATCTGGTTGATGACGGGCGTAATGCCGGTCTCGTCGATCAGCCGCTGCAGGTGCTCGGGATAGAAATTGGAGACGCCGATGGAGCGGGCGCGGCCATCCTTCTGCAACTGGATGAAGGCCTTCCAGGTATCGACGAACTGGTCGCGCTTCGGCGCCGGCCAGTGGATGAGGTAGAGATCGACATAGTCGGTGCCGAGGCGCTTCAGGCTGGCATCGAAGGCCTTCAGGGTCGAATCGTAGCCCTGCTCGGAGTTCCAGAGCTTGGTGGTGAGAAAGATTTCCGGACGCGCCACACCGGAAGCGCGGATACCCTCGCCGACCCCTTCTTCGTTCTCGTAGATCGCAGCGGTATCGATGTGGCGATAGCCGGCGCCAAGTGCTGCCTTGACCGCCGTCACGGCCGTATCGTTGGGGGTCTGCCACACGCCGAGACCGACCTGGGGAATGCTGTTGCCGTCATGAAAGAGAAGTGTCGGCTGATCGCTCATGAGAATGTCTCCATGAAAAGGGATGAACCCGGACGGGTTTTGGGAAAGGCGAGGCTGCATATAGGTCGCGGCCGCCGCCATTTCAGCGCCGTGCCGGCAGAAACTTAGAGTACGCGCACGACCGTACCGCGACGCATATGCGGCAGGATGCGCAGCATGTCCGGCCGGGAGACCGCCACGCAGCCGGCCGTCGGCTCGTAACCAGGGCGGATGAGATGGAAGAAGACCGCCGAGCCGGCGTTGCGCCGGCGCGACGTCACGTTCCAGTCGAGCACGAGGCAGAGATCATAGAGCTCGTCCTTGCGCTGCATCTCCTCATGGCTCGGCACGAAGGGCGCACGCACCAGCCTGTTGTAGCTGGGGTGACCGGACGCATCGCACCACAGCATCGATGGATGGCTGCGCTTGAGCGGCAGCGCCGTCTTCGGCTGGCCGAGCCGGTCGCCGCGCAGGAAGCCGGAGAGCACTTTCATGGCGGCGATCGGGGTTGCGCCGTCGCCCTCGCGCTTGCGGCTGGTTCGGCCCGAGCGGCCGATGGCGGCGGGAATGCGCAGCGGCCCGACCTGCACGATGGCGCGGGTCTTTTGGCCCGGTGCCGGCCGCACCAGAATGGTCTTCACGGATTGTTTAGGAGATGTGATCCGCCGCATTCGTCCCCGCCATAGTCCCGCCATGCCGCAATTCGACTGGCTAGGCCGACCATAGGCCGCGAAGGCCATCCCTTCCATTTGAATTTTGGCCCTAACTCCCTTACTTTGCTCAGAAATGCCGAGAGGAAACGCATGACATCCCGCACGATCCTTCTTGTCGACGACGACAACGACCTTCGCGAGACGCTCGTCGAGCAGCTTTCGCTCTACGAGGAATTCACGACGCTGGAGGAAACGACCGCCGGCAAGGGCATCCAGACGGCGCGCGCCAACCAGATCGATCTGCTCATCATGGATGTCGGCCTGCCCGACATGGATGGCCGCGAGGCGGTGAAGCTGTTGCGCAAGGGCGGTTTCAAGGCGCCGATCATCATGCTGACCGGCCACGACACCGATTCGGATACGATCCTCGGCCTCGAAGCCGGCGCCAACGACTATGTGACGAAGCCGTTCCGCTTCGCCGTGCTGCTCGCCCGCATCCGCGCCCAGCTGCGCCAGCACGAGAGCAGCGAGGACGCGACCTTCACCGTCGGCCCCTATACGTTCAAGCCCGGCCAGAAGCTCCTGACGCTGGAAAACGGCCAGAAGATCCGGCTGACGGAAAAGGAAGCGGCGATCATCCGATATCTCTACCGCGCCGACCAGAAGGTGGTGACGCGCGACGTGCTCTTGGAAGAGGTCTGGGGCTACAATTCCGGCGTGACGACCCACACGCTGGAAACCCATGTCTATCGCCTGCGCCAGAAGATCGAGCGCGACCCTTCCAATGCCGAGATTCTCGTGACAGAGAACGGCGGCTACAAGATCGTACCGTAATAAATCAGGAAAGAACCCATCGTGGCTCTCAGCGACGACATCGCCCTTCTCGCCCGCGTGCCGCTGTTCACCGGCCTTGCCGACGACAAGCTGCGGCTGATGGCCTTCGGCGCCGAACGCCGGCGGCTGGTCGAGGGGCAGACGCTGTTTCGCGAGGGCACCTCGGCCGATTGCGGCTTCGTCGTCGCCCACGGCTCGTTCCAGCTCACCTCGACGCTGCGCGACGGCGCGACGAAGGAAGAGGGCATTGCGGACTACGGCACCCTGCTG
>NZ_JBLZPH010000042.1:0-27963 GCF_049199205.1 Shinella sp. M31
GCGCACGTCCGGGTCCATCGAGATGCCTGTCTCGTCGTTGGAGATGGCGACGACGGGTACGTTGTACTTCTTGACGAGCGGCAGGATCGCTTCGAGCTTCTCTTCCTCGCCCGTGACGGAGTTGACCAGCGGGCGGCCCTTGGCGACCTTGAGGCCGGCCTCGATGGCGGCCGTAACGGAGCTGTCGATCGCGAGCGGGATGTCGACGAGGCCCTGGACGATCTCCAGCGTCTGGACGAGCAGGCCCGGTTCGGTCTCGTTCGGGTTGACAGACGTCACGCCCGCATTGATGTCGAGCATCGTCGCACCGGCGGCAACCTGTTCCAGCGCGTCCTTGATGACGGTGTCGAAGTTGCCGGCCTGCATTTCCGCGGCCAGCTTCTTGCGGCCGGTCGGGTTGATGCGTTCGCCGATGACGCAGAAGGGCTGGTCGAAACCGATGACGATTTCGCGGGTGGCCGAGGCGACGATGGTGCGGGTCATGTAAGGTCCTCTGGGGCGTGGCGCTGGGTTTGATCTAGCGCGCGATTTCCGGTGTTACAAGCGGCCTGCCGGCGGGTGCCGGCACGCGAAATCAATGGGGGTGATGGGCGGCTTTTTCCGCCATCTGCTGCTGGTCCTGTTCCTGGCCGCTGCGGGCCGCCTCGATGCGGTCGGCAACCATCTGGTCGACCGGGTTCGGCTCGCGCTTCCAGGGCTGGCGGCCCTTCAGCACGCCGGAATCATGCACCATCTCTGCGACATATTCTTCCTGGCGGTAGGCCATCACGTGAATGCCGGAAACGCCCTCGATCTCCTTCACCTCGTTGATAATGTCGATGCAGAGCTGCTTGCCTTCCTTCTTCTGGTCCTGAGCGCCTTCGAGGCGGGCGATGACGGAATCGGGAATGTGGATGCCCGGCACGTTGGAGCGGATCCATTTTGCCGTCTTGGCGGACGCCATCGGGCCGACGCCGACGAGGATGTAGCACTTCTCGTGCAGGCCGAGGTCGCGCACCTTCTTCATATACTCGCGGAACATCGGCACGTCGAAGCAATACTGGCTCTGCACGAACTGCGCGCCGGCCTCGATCTTCTTGGCAAGGCGATAGGGGCGGAAGTCGTAGGGCGGGGCGAAGGGGTTGATCGCCGCACCCAAAAAGACTTTCGGCGGGGTCGTGAGCTTGCGGCCCGACAGGAACTTCGAATTGTCGCGCATGATGCGCACGGTTTCGAGCAGCGACATGCAGTCGAGGTCGAAGACGGGTTTCGCGCCAGGCTGGTCGCCGGCCTGCACGCCGTCGCCGGTCAGGCACATGATGTTGCACACGCCCATGGCGGCCGCACCCAGTACGTCGCCCTGGATGGCGATGCGGTTCTTGTCGCGGCAGGCGATCTGCATGATCGGCGCATAGCCCATGCGGGTCAGAAGCGCGCAGATGCCGACGGAGGACATGTGGCAGTTGGCGCCCGACGCATCGACCGCGTTGATGCCGTCGACCCAGCCGTCGAAGATCGCGGCGCGCTCGTAGACGTCTTCCGGGTTGGCGCTGTCGGGCGGGTTCAGCTCGGTCGTGACGGCGAATTCGCCGCGGCGCAGCACGCGTTCCAGCCGGCCCATGGAGGAGTGGCCGGGCAGGGGATCGAGCGGCAGGTGCGGGCCAAGCGGGTTTTCATCGAGATGCGCCATGGCTCAGGCGTCCTTTCCGGCGGCAGCGGCCGCTTCCCGGGCGGCGGCGGCTTCGGCCGTCACGCGCAGCCAGGAGGAGGTTTCGCGCAGCGACTGGTTCACCGGCTTCTGCACGTTCATGATGGCATCACCCTTCGCCATGTTCTGGGAGCCCTTCCAGGCCTGAACCCAGACGCAGGGCATATCCGGTTCCACTTCGCAATTGCCATTGGCGCGCACGCCGCCGCAGGGACCGTTGCGCAGCTGCTTGGGACAGTTCATCGGGCAGGACATGCCCGTGGACGACAGCGCGCACTGGCCGCACATGCGACAGTCGAAGAGAAAGCCTTTTACATGTTTTTCGACGAAGGTGATGGGGCGCTCGACGCGCTGGTAGCCGAAGAGCTTCCAAACGGGATGGAGAAGAAGGAAGACTTCTGCGAAGCGGTGGTAGAACCACTCGAAGAAACGCGAGTTGCGCACGGCCCACAGGCGGATCGTGTATTTGTGGCGCGAACGGCGGTTCGGTGAAACGCCGGCCGGCGTGAAGGCGCCGGTGGCGGCCTTCTTGGCGGGTGCGGCATTGCCGGGCTTCTGGACGCCTTCAAGCTTGGGCTCGCCCAGTTTCGGATCAGCCATTCTCGCGGCCTCCGGCCTTGACGAGCGCAACGAGGCGCTCGCGGTCATAGGCGGCCTCGAGTTCGGCGGCAGCCTTGTCGGCCTCGGCTTCGAGGTCGTCGGAAACCGGCGTCGGCTCGGCCTTGCGCCATTCGGCGAGGTAGTCGTCCGTCTCGGCCGCACCGGTGCGCATGGCGCACATGTCGATCGCCTCGGTGAAGCGCAGCGAGAGCTCCCGCTTGGCGTTCGTGCGGCCCTTCTTGATGATGACCTGGGCGGGGATGTCGCGCCAGTAGACGATGATGCGGTCTGCCATGTCAAAATTCTCCTCGCGCTGACAATGCGATCTTGCTGCGTCGCGGGCTTCACCCGCCACGACTGCCCCATGCTTAAAAACGACGCGGGATTTGACTGTCCAGAGGATTTACCAGATGCCGCGGGTCACGCCGTTCCAGAGCCACGTCCAGATCGGTGGATGATACCATTGTCGCGAGGGGGCGGCTATTTTCAAGGGCTTGAGGTTGCCGGTGACGGCGTCTTCCATGGCTTTGACGATGATGCCGGTCGAAGCGGCCACCTGAAGCAGCGGATAGGTGTGCATCGTGTCGCGTTTGGAGGGCTTGAGACGCTGCTGGTAGAGCGTGTCGCCGGTGTCGACGCCGGCATCGACCAGATGCACCGTGCCGCCGAAATTCTCCTCGTCGCGATGGATGCGCGACCAGTAGCCACCCTGCAGGCCGCGATATTGCGGGATGATGCCGGCGTGGAAATTGAGGACGGGACAGGTGATGCGGGCGAGCGTTTCCGCCTTCACCATGCGGCAGCTGAAGAGCAGCAACGCCACCGGGCGGATCTCGTCGAGCGCCTTGAAAAGTTCCGGGCTGTTGGCGGACGAAATGTCGATCCGGGGAATTGTCTTGTCGATCTCGGCGTTTACGCCGAATTCCTCACGGATTTCCGCGGCCCGCTTTTGGGTGAAGCGCTTGCCGTAGCGCGAAACGATCATGGTGCCGAGCTGACCGATCGCCTGCACCCAGCCGAGTTTTTTCGCCCGCCTGACAACGAACAGCTTTTTCGATTCAGGCTGCTCGACGATGACGACGAGGTTGGGGAAGGTGGCCCTGACGGCGTTGACGATGATTTCCGGGTTATGGCCTGATTGAATCAGCATCGCCACCGGTTCCGTCCGCGTCTTCAAATCAGTCATATGCAGGCCCCCGCCATTCGTTGGCGCGCATCATGGCTGCGAGGGCTTAGGAAGCCGTAACCGAAAGCAGGGATTTTTCGCGCAAGGCTAAGGATTGGTAAGTCAGCGCGCCCGGAGCAGCTCGCCCGTCAGGTCGCCATAGCCGGTGAAGCGGTATTCATAGGCGAGGCCGAGATAATCGGCGGCGTCCTTCGCCTTCTGCTGCAAGGCCTCGTCCTCGATCTGCGAGAGATAGACGACCTTGGTGTAATTGCCGAAATACATATCCTTCAGCTGCGGATGCCGGTCGAGGCCGAGCGGCTCGATGACGAAGGCGCGGAACTGGCGGGCAAGGAAATCCGTAAGGAAGAAGGAGGTGATGTCGTCGTCCTTCGCCGCGAAGGCCTCGTTGCCGGCGAAGAAGGAATAACAGTGCGGCCCGGCAATGCGCTCGACGCCCTCGCGTTCGCAGACCTTGTCGAGCAGGCCGCCCGTGCCGCAATCGGCATAGCCGACGAAGATGCGTGAAAAGCCTTCCGCCCGCGCCTCCGCGATCGCCTGCTCGACGCCGGGGGCAATTTTTTCCGGATGGGCGTGCCAGATGGCGGGAAGGCACTGGAGGTCGATATGGGAGAGGGCGTTGGTGTCGCGGATAGCGATGATTTCGCGGGCGATGGCGCCGCAGGCGATCACGCGAACTTTTTCGGTTTTCGTGCGTTCATCGCTTGGACTTCCAAGCCGAAGTTCTGCGTCAACCACATCCATGAAGAGGGACTCCGACCATGACTGGGACACACCTGACCAAGATCAGCATCGTTCTCGCCGCGCTTGTCGCGCTCAGCGCCTGCGGCAATACCATTCGCGGCATGGGCAAGGATACGGCCAACGCCGTGGATGCGACGCAGGATGCCGGCAGGAGCGTCGAAAAGGCCGCAAATTAAAAGTCGTGAAGACACGGCGCCGATTCAAGACCGGCGCCGTCGATTTCCCTATCAGCCGGCAAGCATGTTGTGCTTGCGCTTCATGAATTCCTTGGCGGTTTCAACGGCGACGGCTGCGTCGCGGCAGTAGGCGTCGGCACCGACGGCCTTGCCGAATTCCTCGTTCAGCGGTGCGCCGCCGACGAGAACGACGTAATCGTCGCGCAGGCCCTTTTCCTTCATCGTATCGATGACGACCTTCATGTAGGGCATGGTGGTCGTGAGCAGGGCGGACATGCCGAGGATATCGGGCTGTTCGCGCTCGATGGCTTCCAGGTAGTTTTCGACCGGGTTGTTGATGCCGAGGTCGATGACGTCGAAGCCCGCACCTTCCATCATCATGCCGACGAGGTTCTTGCCGATGTCGTGGATGTCGCCCTTGACGGTGCCGATGACCATCTTGCCCTGCTTCGGCGCGCCGGTGGCGGCGAGAAGCGGACGCAGGATGAACATGCCGGCCTTCATGGCGTTGGCCGAAAGCAGAACTTCCGGAACGAAGAGGATGCCGTCGCGGAAGTCGACGCCGACGATGCGCATGCCTTCGACGAGGGCCTGCGTCAGCACGTCATAGGGAGCCCAGCCGCGCTCGAGCAGGATATTGGTGCCCTCTTCGATCTCCTCCTTGAGGCCGTCGTAGAGGTCGTCGTGCATCTGCTGCACAAGCTCTTCGTCGGAGAGATCGGCGAGAATGATTTCGTCGTCAGACATGTTGGTTCCTCGTCTCCAGTGGCGCTGCGGCGGCAGGCTCTCACTACAAGGAATAACCTTCCTCTTGCGCGAACCTGATTTTGAAAGCGACGTCGCATATGGCGAAAAGCGACCCGCCTTCCGCTTCTTGCATGCATAGCCGGTAAAGCCGTGAATTGACAGTGCAAACAAGTGAATGCCGTTATGATGTCCGTCGCAATCCCGCTATAGTCTCGCGAGCGGCGGTGTCCCGCGTGCGCCACCGCTTGGCGCATTGAGAACCGCCCCGCCTTCGCGGCTTGCTAGCATAGAAAAAGAGGCGCGGTTCGGGCGCCGGAAGTAAAGATCTAGGGTGCCTTCCAGCATCGGAATAACAAGGAAAGACGGATCATGAGCGACGATATTCAGCAGGTGGCAGGCGAGGGCGCCGGTGAAGGCGGTGGTCGCCGTTCGCGTGAGGGTCGGGGTGCCGCTGCACGGCGCGCATCGCGCACCGGCGGCGGCCCGGGTCCGTCGCTACCCTACATCACCCGCAAGATCAAGGAATACGAGGTCCTCGACGAAGAGGGCCTGCAGCTCATCGAAAACAATGCCGACCGCGTGCTCGAGGAAATCGGTATCGAGTTCCGCGACGATGCCGAAGCGCTCCAGCTCTGGCGCGAAGCCGGCGCGGATGTGCGCGGCGAGCGCGTGCATTTCCCCAAGGGGCTCTGCCGCGAGCTCCTGAAGACCGCGCCGTCGAATTTCACCTGGCATGCGCGCAATCCCGAGCGCAGCGTGCATATCGGCGGCAAGGCCACCGTCTTCGTGCCGGTCTACGGCCCGCCCTTCGTGCGCGACCTGGAAGGCAACCGCCGTTATGCGACGATCGAGGATTTCCGCAATTTCGTGAAGCTCGCCTATATGGCGCCGTCGATGCATTCGTCCGGCGGCACGGTCTGCGAGCCGGTCGACGTGCCGGTGAACAAGCGTCACCTGGACATGGTCTATACGCACCTGAAATATTCCGACAAGCCGTTCATGGGCTCTGTCACCGCGCCGGAACGCGCGGAAGACTCGATCGCCATGGCCAAGCTCGTCTTCGGCGACGAATTCGTCGAAAACAACACGGTCATGATGAACCTCATCAACGCCAACTCGCCGATGGTCTTCGACGAGACCATGGTGGGCGCGCTGAAGGTCTATGCCCGCCATAACCAGGCCTGCGTCGTCTCGCCGTTCATCCTGTCGGGCGCCATGAGCCCGGTCACGGTCGCCGGCACGCTGACGCAGATCCTTGCCGAAGTTCTCGCCGGCGCCGCCTTCACCCAGCTCATCCGTAAGGGTGCGCCGGTACTGTTCGGCACCTTCGCGGCCTCGATCTCCATGCAGTCGGGCGCGCCGACCTTTGGTTCGCCGGAGCCGTCGCTCGTCTCCTACGGCGCGGCCCAGCTTGCCCGCCGCCTCGGCATTCCGTTCCGGACCGGCGGCTCGCTCTGCGGCTCGAAGATCCCGGATGCGCAGGCCGCCCACGAATCGGCGAACACGCTGAACATGACGCTGCTTGCCGGCACGAACTTCGTTCTGCACGCTGCCGGATGGCTCGAAGGCGGCCTTGTCGCCTCCTACGAGAAGTTCATGATCGACCAGGACCAGCTCGGCATGCAGCAGAAGTTCGCCGAAGGCATCGACCTCTCGGAGAACGCGCAGGCGCTCGACGCCATCCGCGAAGTCGGTCCGGGCAGCCACTATCTCGGCTGTGCCCATACCCAGGCCAACTTCCAGACCGCCTTCTACCGCTCGCCGCTCGCCGACAACAATTCGTTCGAGCAGTGGGAAATCGAGGGGCAGAAGCGTATCGAAGATCGTGCCAACGCGCTGTGCCGCACCTGGCTGGAAAACTACGAGGCGCCTTATCTCGATCCCGCCATCGACGATGCCCTGCTCGCCTATATCAAGGAGCGCAAGGACTCGATGCCGGACGCCTTCACCTGAAAGGGTCCCGATCGCGCCAGGGAGCAAGGCGGAGCAACACGGGTGGCGGATATGATCCAGAAGGAAGTCTGGCGTCCGCACTACGAACTCAAAGGGGACGTGACCAAGTGAGGCCGCGTTCTCCCGATCTCGAAACGATCCGTGCGGCTCTCCAGCCGCACGGTCTTTTTTTGCGCGGGTTTTTGAATTTTGCCGAAGGCGAGGCGGCTCCGCATCTGGCGGCCGGAGGTTTGGCGAGAAGCATCGCCCTTGTCGGCAATATCGGCAGTTCCCTTTGGTCGGCCTTCTCCTTATGGCGGGAGGCCGAGCCGGATCGTGGTGGCTGCGATCCGCTGGACACCTGGTCGAAAGCCGTCATCCATCCCATCGCCGCCTTGGCCGATGCGACGGCGTGGTTTCCCTCCGATCCGCCCTGGCAACCCTTCCAGCAATGGGCGATGCGCGCCGAGGGCCTGAAGGCCTCGCCGCTCGGCATCCTCATCCATCCCGTTTACGGACTCTGGCACGGCTATCGCGGCGCTCTCGGTTTTGCGGAACCGATCATCGACGAGCCGGCGGCCCACGGCGCGCATCCCTGCGACCACTGTCCGGACAAGCCCTGTCTCACCACCTGTCCCGTGGCTGCTGTGCACCCGGAGACATTCGATGTGCCCGCCTGCCGTTCGCATTTGCGCACGCCGGAGGGGCAGGGCGGCTGTATGTCTGGCGGTTGCCTCGCCCGCGCGGCCTGTCCGGTTGGCCGCGACTTCCGCTACGACCACGCACAACTCCGCTTCCACATGGCGGCGCTGTCGCTTTGATTGCGTGTTTCGTTCTTTCGATATAGGTTACATGTAATCGGAGGCTTCCATGGCACGCTCATCAGCAGAGAACCGTCGTCGGGTTGAAGAACACCGTACGCGTTTGCGCCGGCAGGGGCTGCGGCCCCTTCAGCTTTGGGTGCCTGATACGCGTTCAGCCGCTTTCGCGGCAGAGGCGCAACGGCAGGCTGAGGTGGCGCGAAAGAGTGGCTTCGCCGAAGAAGACCAGGCTTTTGTGGACGGTATCTCCGAGTTTCCCGACGAATGAAGCGCGGCGAGGTCTGGACTGTCTCCGATGGTGGCGGTTATGCGGGCAAGTCCAGGCCGGTCGTCATCGTGCAGGATGATGCCTTCGGCTTGCTCAATTCCATCACGATATGCCCGTTTACCAGCGATCCAGCCGATCTCCCGCTGTTCCGTATTGCCGTATCGGCTGAAGCCGGCAACGGGTTGAAGCGGGAAAGCCGCATTATGGCAGACAAGATCACGACAGTGCGCAAGTCGAAGCTGGGGTCGCGGGTCGGAGTGCTTTCCGTAGAGGACATGCGCCGCCTCAATCAAGCTCTCGTTGTTTTCCTCGGTATCGCTCGCTGACAGGCGTCTGGAGTTCCGCTTGCGTTTCTTGTCGTTCACCTTGCTTTTGCTCCTTACCTATGAGCCAGCCATGGCAGAGCCGCCCCACTGCGCCGAGGTCGAACACCTCTCCGGCCACTACACCGTCTGCACCTTCGATGCCGCCAAGGACACGATCCGTCTCTTCGGTGCCGGGACGCTGGAGACGCGGGGTGCGACCTACGACCAGCTCAACACGCATCTTCTGCGCAACGGCCAGCGCATGAGTTTTGCCATGAATGGTGGCATGTATCATCCGGGTTACGGTTCAGTCGGGCTGCTGGTCGAGCAGGGCCGGGAGACCGGCGCGCTCAACCATGCCGATGCCTTTGGCAATTTCTTCATTAAGCCGAACGGCGTGTTCTGGGTGGCGGACGGCAAGGCCGGCGTGATGGAGACGGAGGCTTTCGCGAAGGCCGGTATCTCGCCACATGAGGCGACGCAGTCGGGGCCGATGCTGGTGATCGACGGACAGATCCATTCCCGTTTTCTGCCCGATGCGACGAGCCTGCAGATCCGCAACGGTGTCGGCATCCTGGCGGACGGACGCGTCGCCTTCGCCATCTCCAACGATCCGGTGCGCTTCCACGATTTCGCGACGCTGTTTCGCGATCGGCTTCACAGCAAGAATGCGTTGTTCCTCGATGGCAGCATTTCCAGCCTCTATGCTCCGGAAATCCGGCGGCATGACCACTATGCGGTGATGGGCACGATCATCGCGGTCGTAAAAAATCTGCCCTGGTGAGATTTTTTTCGCGGAGCCACCCAAGGATCGCCCTGTGACGCACGTCTGAAGGGATAGTGCACGCAATCGGGATGGACCCGTGGAAACAGACCTCGTCGAAAAGGCGGCTTTGGGAGACAGGCAGGCGTTCGCCGCCCTGATCGAAAGCCGCTATGATTTCATTCATGCCGTCGCCTGGCGATGGTGCGGCGACCGGCAGGATGCCGAGGACGTGGCGCAGGAGGTGTGCATACGCCTCGCCAATGCCATCAGGGGCTTCAAGGGTACGAGCCGCTTCGGCACCTGGCTCTACACGGTGACGCTAAATGCCGCGCGCGACCAGATGCGCAAGCGCCGCCGCGCGGAATGGCGCGATGCGGCCTATCTGCGCGAGCAGGTAGCGCAGGAAGGCGGCCAGCCTGAAGAGGGCAGCGAGGACCTGTGGCAGGCCGTGCGGCAACTCCCGGACAAGCAGCGCGATGCCGTGCTGCTCATCTACGGAGAAGGCCTGAGCCATGCCGCGGCGGCCGATGTGCTCGGCTGCGCCGAAACGACGATTTCCTGGCATGTGCACGAAGCCCGCAAGCGCCTGAAGGTGCTTCTGCGCGATGCCGCCGCGTGACGGAAGGATAGGATATGACCGGTCTTGACCTCGAAAAACTCGCTCGCCGCACGCCCCCGGCCGCCGATGCCTCGGCCCGTGCCGCAGCGCTTGCCGTTGCCATGCAGGCTTTCGACGATGCGGAAAAAAATGCGGATGCCCCCCAAGGATCGACTGCGGGCGGGCGTCAAACCTCCATCTTCAATCGGATATGGAGCCCCATCATGAACCGCAGATTTCTCGCCGGCTCGGCGCTGGCCACCTTGCTCGTCGTGCCCGTCGCTGGCCTCGTCACCTATGAAATGGTGCGCAACGGCACGGTGCCGCTGACGACGGAGACGGAGATTGCCGCAAAGCCTGTTGGCCAGGACGAACGCGCTCGCAAAGCCGAGGCGAAAAAGGCCAAGGCAGAGGCGCCTGTTACGGTCGAAACCGAAGTTGACGGCAAGATCGCCGCCGATACGGCGCAGGAGACGACCACGCTTGCGGCCGAACCCGCTCCCCTTGCCGAAAGCCGTGACGAGGAGATGGCCGAGGCGATGCCGGAATCGCTTGCCGTCGGCGGGGCCGCCACGATGCCGGCACTCAAGCGGACGGTGACGCAGTCCTCGGCCGCCGCCGATTCCATCGCCATGCCGATGCCGGAGGAGAACCGTGAGCGCTTCGCCTCCGCCGATCCGAACCCGATGAAGAGCGTTGCCAACGATCCGGTCTCGACCTTCTCGGCGGATGTCGATACGGCCTCCTATTCCTATATGCGCCGCGAACTGCTCGGCGGCAGCCTGCCGGAGCCGGAATCGGTGCGCGTCGAGGAATTGGTCAACTATTTCCCCTATGACTGGAAGGGGCCGGAGACGGCGGAAAAGCCGTTCAACGCGACCGTGACCGTCATGCCGACGCCGTGGAACAAGGATACCGAGCTCCTACATATCGGCATCAAGGGTTTCGAGACCGTGGCGACGGAGCAGCCTTCGGCCAATCTCGTCTTCCTGATCGACGTCTCCGGCTCGATGGACGAGGACGACAAGCTGCCGCTGCTCAAGAGCGCCTTCCGCCTGCTGGTCGGCAAGCTGAAGGAGACCGATACGGTGTCGATCGTCACCTATGCCGGCGATGCCGGCGTGGTGCTCGAGCCGACGGCGGCCAGGGATCGCCAGAAAATCCTCGATGCCATCGACACTCTCCAGCCCGGCGGCTCGACGGCGGGCGCAGAGGGCATCGAAGCGGCCTACAAGCTGGCGGAAAAGGCCTTCAAGAAGGATGGCGTCAACCGCGTCATGCTGGCGACGGACGGCGATTTCAATGTCGGCCCGGCAAGCGACGAGGACCTGAAGCGGATCATCAAGGAGCGCCGCAAATCCGGCATCTTCCTCTCCGTGCTCGGCTTCGGCCGCGGCAACTACAATGACGGCATGATGCAGACGCTGGCGCAGAACGGCAACGGCACGGCCGCCTATATCGATACGCTGGCCGAGGCGCAGAAGACGCTGGTCGAGGAGGCGGGGTCGTCGCTCTTTCCCATCGCCAAGGATGTGAAGTTCCAGATCGAGTTCAATCCGGAACGCGTCGCCGAATACCGCCTGATCGGCTACGAGACCCGCATTCTCAACCGCGAGGATTTCAACAACGACAAGGTCGATGCCGGCGATATCGGTTCGGGCCATCGGGTAACGGCGATCTACGAGGTGACGCCGAAGGGCAGCCCCGCCGTGCTGAACGATCCCTTGCGCTACGGCAAGGCGGATGCCGCCACGGCGCAGGCGGCCGGCACCGGCGAGCTCGCTTTCCTGAAGATGCGCTGGAAGAAGCCGGATGGCGACAAGAGCGAACTCGTGACGATGCCGGTGACGGATGCCAATGCGGTTGCCGACGTGAACGCCGCCTCGGCCGACATCCGCTTCTCCGTCGCGGTCGCGGCCTTCGGGCAGAAGCTGAAGGGCGTTTCCGCCCTGCAGGACTATGCCTACGGTTCGATCCTCGGCCTTGCCGAAGCCGCCAAGGGCAACGATCCCTTCGGCTATCGGGCGGAGTTCGTGAAGCTGGTACAGCTGGCGCAGGGACTTTCCGGCGGAAAGTGAAGCCTGCCGCGTCAAACTTGGCTATGCCGCCGGCCTGTCGCTTGACGTCGGCTGTGCGGCATTTCCTTCGCTCGGCTTGCGGGACGATGGTGACGGCAGGCGGATGAGGGGCGCCGTCCAGCGCCTCTCTTTCGTTTGGGGCAACGGTTCGCAGCCAAGCCGGCTGCCTTCGGCCAGATCGAGGCCCACATCCCGCAGCAATCGCCGGTCACCACGCGCGACGAGCAAACGCAAGGCTTCCCGCTCTATCCGTTTTTGGCGATGATGCGTCCAGATCAGTCGTAGTGTCTCGACGATGTTCATGCTCTGCGCCTTTCCTTCTGCGCAGAGCCAAGCAAAGCTGTAGACATTTCACAAACGAATAGCGATGATGGCTGGCATTAGAAAAAGCGATGGCGCCATGTATCCACCTCTCGAAAGCGATCTGCTCAGGATTTTCGTCGCCGTCGCCCAGGCGGGCAATGTCACCCATGCGGCTGACAAGCTCGCGCGCACGCAATCGGCGATCAGCATGCAGGTGCGCAAGCTGGAGGACTCCGTCGGGGCGAAACTGTTCGAGCGGGGGCCGCGCGGCGTCGGGCTGACCATGGAGGGGCAGCGGCTGCTGCCCTATGCCAAGCGCATCGTCGGGCTGGTCGACGAGACGACGGCGGCGATGCGCACCCTGCCGCTGGACGGACCGGTGCGGGTCGGCATCCCAGAGGAATACAATCAGACGGTTTTGCCCAATGCGCTGGCCGGTTTCGCGGAAGCACATCCCGGTACGGAGGTGACGGTGTTCTGCGGCTATACGGTCCAGCAGATGGAAGCGCTGGAGGCGGACGAGCTCGATCTGGCCGTCATCTTCGAGTGGGACGGCGGCATTTCCGGCGAGCTTCTGGCGATCGATCCCACCGTCTGGGTGGCCTCCGTTGCACACAACCTCCATCTGGAGCGGCCGGTGCCGGTCGCCTTCTATCGGCGCTCGGTCTGGTGCCGGGAGTTCGCGCAGCGCTCGCTGGAGCGCCACGCGGTGCCCTATCGCGTCTCCTATACCAGCGACACGAGCAGCGGCCTGCGCTCTGCCGTGGAAAGCGGGCTCGCCATCGCTCCGCTGGCGCGCAGCAACATTCCGCCGGGTGCGCGGGAACTCACGTCCGCCGACGGGTTTCCGGTGGTCGATTCCTCGCGTGTCGTGCTGAAGCGCAATCCGCGCCGGGGCGGACCCGCCATCGACAGCATGGCCAACCTGATCCGCAAATCCTTCGCGCCGCTGGCGGCGAATAGCGATCAGGCTTTCGGATAGGCCTTTTCGAGGCCGCCGGAGCGGGTGAGGCCGGCGCGGAACGCCGCATAGGCGGCGTGCTGGCTGGAGCGGGCGGTTTCCGTCAGGCGTATCTGCAAGCGAACAGGGGCGGTTTCGCCCAGCCATTGTCCGAGCTTTTCCAGCTTCAGTGCGTTGAGGAAGGGGGCCGCCGCCGCGCGGTTCAGACAGACATTCAGGCCTTCCAGCAGGTTCTCGTCCTGCTGGGGGTTTTCCATGAGAAGGCGCAGATACGCTTTCTCGCCGTCACCCAAGACGGAAAGCTTGTCGGCCACGGTGTCACGGTCCGGAAAAGCAGCAAGGTCGGCGCCCATGGTCATCCCCTCAGAATCGTCTTTCCCTTGGATAGGACGCGGCCAAAGACCTCGCAAGCGGATGAAATGAATTTGGACGTAAAATCCAATATTGACAAATAATCCATTTTTGGATTGTGTGCGGCCATGTTCGATTCATCAAACGCCGATCTGTTGCTCCGGCAGCATGCCGCGACGGCCGCGGCCATCTCGACGCTTCTCTATCCCCATGCCGAGGTCGTGCTGCACGATCTCGAAACGGGCCTGATCGCCGGCATCTGGAATGCCTTTTCCGGCCGCAAGCCGCGCATGGAATCGCTTATCGGCGAGACGCTTTCGGATGTCGGCGAGGACGGGATCTACGGTCCCTATGAAAAGACGGGCGAGGATGGCCGGCGGCTGAAATCCGTGACGTCGGTGCTGAAGGACGAGCACGACCAAGCGCTCGGCCTGCTCTGCATCAATATGGATGTCTCGCATTTCGAGGCGGCGGCGAAGCTGCTCTCCGCCTTTTCGGGTGCCGCCGCACCACGCCCGCCGTCGCTGTTTGCCGGTGATTGGCGTGAGGAAATCAACACGACGCTGCACGACTGGCTGCGCGGCCATGGTCTGGCGCTTTCCGCCCTCAAGAAGGGCGACCGTGTGGCGCTGGTCGCCGCTCTCGATGCGCGCGGCCTGTTCCAGACCCGCAATGCCGTCGATCATCTTGCAGGCCTCATCGGCGCCTCGCGCGCCTCGATCTACAATTATCTCGCCGACGCCCGGCGCCAGAACCCGAAGGACATGACGTGATGACCACCCTGCCGGATTTTCGTCTCGAAACCCATTTTTCGCGCTGGGAGTTCAAGGCGCGCCATCACATGACGGCAAGCGATGCCGAGACCATGACGATGTCGGACCTCCTGGCGCTTGCCGGCACCGAGGATCGCGAGGCCTGGGAGCGCGTGTCGCTCGGCTATACCGAGACCTGGGGCGCGCCGGCTCTGCGCGAGACCATCGCCTCGACCTATGAAACGCTCTCGGGCGCCGACATCCTCACCTTCGCGGGCGCGGAGGAGGGGCTTTATTGCGCCATGCTCGCCCTGCTCGGGCCTGATGACCATGCCATTGTCACCGTGCCGAACTATCAGTCGATGGAGACCATGCCGGTCACCATTGCCGGCAAGGTTACGGGCATCGCGCTACGGCCGGAAAACCGCTGGCAGCTCGATCTCGACGACGTGCGCGCCGCACTCCGCCCGGAAACCAAGCTGATTGCCGTCAATTTCCCGAACAACCCGACCGGCACGATCGCCGATCAGGCGATTTTCCGGGATCTCGTCGCGCTCTGCGCCGAGTGCGGCATCCATCTCTTCTCCGACGAGGTCTATCGCGGCCTGGAACTCGATGCCGCCAAGCGCCTGCCGCAGGCGGCCGATCTCTTCGAAAAGGGCATTTCGCTCAATGTCATGTCCAAGGCCTACGGCCTGCCGGGCCTGCGCATCGGCTGGATCGCCTGCCGGGACCATGCGCTGCTCGAACGGATGGAGAAGATGAAGCACTATCTCTCGATCTGCAACGCGCGCCCCTCGGAGGTGCTGGCGGGCATCGCCATCAAGGCGCGCGAGACGATTTTCGCCCGCAACCGGGCACTCTGCGCCGATAATATCGCCAAGATCGGTGCCTTCTTCGCGGATTACCCGGATCTCTATGAATGGGTCGCACCTGACGGCGGCTGCGTCGCCTTCACACGCTATCTCGGCAAGGACGGCGTGGAAGAGCATTGCCGCCGGCTGGTCGAGGAGAAGGGCGTCCTGCTTCTCCCCTCCAGCCTCTTCGTCTCCGATCTTCTGCCGGTCCCGGCGGACCGTTTCCGCGTCGGCGTGGGGCGCAGGAATATTGATGCCGGACTTGCCGCATGGCGGGAGTTCTTGTCTGGGGTGTGATCCCGCGCATGAAAAAGCCGCCCGCGGGGCTGGCCGGGGCGGCTCGATACTTGATTCCTGCGGCAGGCTTAGCTGCGGCGGCGGCCGCCGCGTTCACGGCCGGGCGCAGCCGCACTTTCGTCGGCGGTCTTGTTGCGCAGCGGGCCGATCCTCTCGACGATCGTTTCGAGCGTCGGGCGCTCGCGCTTTTCGTGGGCATCGAGCGCCACGCGCATGGCGGCGAGGTGCTCGCAGGAGGTGCCGCAGCAGCCGCCGATGATGCGCGCGCCGGCATCGCGGGCGAGGCGGGCATATTCGGCCATCAGCGGCGGCGTGCCGGAATAGTAGATTTCCGAGCCGCGGAATTCCGGAATGCCGCAATTGCCCTTGACGACGACGGTCGCGGACGGATCGGCGCCGGTCATGTCGAGCAGCGAGGACAGGATGTCGGAGGCGCCGACGCCGCAATTGGCACCGACGGCAAGCGGGCCGGCACCGATATCGCCGGCAACGCCGTGGATGTCGCGCGGATGCAGGCCCATCATCGTCTTGCCGGCGGTATCGAAGGACCCGGTATAGACGAAGGGCATGCCAACCTTGGTGGCGGCTTCCGCGGCGGCGCGAATTTCCTCGGGCGAGGACATGGTCTCGATCCAGGCGACATCGGCGCCACCGGCCTTCAGGCCCTCGATCTGCTCCACGAAGGCGGACACGGCGTCATCATAGGTTAGCGCACCAAGCGGCACGAGCAGCTCGCCCGTCGGGCCGACTGAGCCGGCGACGATCACCGTGCGGTCCGCCTTGTCGGCGACGGCGCGGGCGATCTCGGCGGCTTTCCTGTTGAGTTCGTGGACGCGGTCCTGCGCATGGTGCAGCTTCAGGCGATGGCGCGTGCCGCCGAAGGTGTTGGTGAGGATGATATCGGCGCCGGCATCGACGAAGTCCTGATGCAGCTTCGTGATGTTCTCCGGTTTCGCCTCGTTCCACAGTTCCGGCGCTTCACCGGCTTCCAGGCCCATGGCGAAAAGCGAGGTGCCCGTTGCACCATCGGCAAGCAGGAAGGGCTTTTCGGCGAGCAGGGCGGCAAGCGGGTTCGTGGCGGTCATGGGGCAATCCTTCTGTTTATCGCATCATATAAAGATTTCTTTATGTGATTGCAACGATGCATTCCCGGCAAAAGAAAGGGCGCCCCGGAGGGCGCCCCAAAAGATGCAGACGAAGGAATGGCTCAGGCCGCCTTCGCCTCGTGGCTCGTCGGGGTGACCATCGAGGAGATGATCGCGCTGAGGCTGATGACGCCGACCGGGCGGTTGTTCTCGTCCACCACATGGGCAAGCGTCTGGTTGGCGCCAGTCATGGCGCGGGCGGCCATTTCCAGCACCGTGCCCTTGGCGATCGGCATGCCCTCCGGAGTGCCAGAGAGCGGTGCCATGATCGTCTCGACATTGACCACGCGGCCACGGTTCACCTCCTTCACGAAGGCCGTGATGTACTCGTCCGCCGGGTTGAGCACGATTTCCTGGCCGGTGCCCTGCTGCACGACCATGCCGTCGCGCAGGATGGCGATCTTGTCGCCGAGGCGCAACGCCTCGTCGAGATCGTGCGTGATAAAGACGACGGTCTTTTTCAGTTCCTTCTGGAGATCGAGAAGCACGGTCTGCATGTCGACGCGGATGAGCGGGTCGAGCGCCGAATAGGCTTCGTCCATTAGAAGGATGTCGGCATCGTTGGTGAGCGCACGGGCAAGGCCCACGCGCTGCTGCATGCCGCCCGACAGCTGGTTCGGATAGTGGTTTTCGAAGCCGGAGAGCCCGACGCGGGCGATCCACTGCGTGGCGCGCTTCTCGCGTTCCGCCTGTCCCACGCCCTGGATCTCCAGGCCGTAGACGGTGTTTTCGAGAACGGTGCGGTGCGGCAGGAGCGCGAACTTCTGGAACACCATCGCCGTCTTGTGGCGGCGGAATTCGCGAAGGTCGTTCTCGTTCATCTTGCAGACGTCGACGCCGTCATAGAGCACCTCGCCGGCCGTCGGGTCGATCAGCCGGTTGATGTGGCGGATCAGCGTCGACTTGCCGGAGCCCGAAAGCCCCATCACCACCATGATGCCGCCGGCGGGCATGGAGATGTTGATATCGCGCAGGCCCAGAACATGGCCGTATTTCTGGTTCAATTCGGCTTTGCCGAGACCGTTCTTCACGGCATCGACATAGTCGCCGCCACGGGGGCCGAAGATCTTGTAGAGATTGCGGACCTCGATTGCATGACTAACCATGAATTACCTCCGAATGCTTCTGCAGCCGCTTGCCATAGGCCTGGCTTGTGCGGTCGAAAATGATGGCGATGGCCACGAGCGCGAACCCGTTGAGGAACCCGACCGTGAAGAACTGGTTGTTGATGGCCTGAAGCACGTTCTTGCCGAGGCCGCCGACGCCGACCATGGAGGCGACGACGACCATGGCGAGCGACATCATGATGGTTTGGTTGATGCCGGCCATGATGGTGGGCAGCGCAAGCGGCATCTGCACGTTCTTGAGCTTCTGCCAGCCGGAGGACCCGAAGGCGTCTGCAGCCTCCAGAACCTCCTTGTCGACGAGCCGGATGCCGAGATTGGTGAGGCGGATCATCGGCGGGACGGCATAGATGACGACCGCGATCAGGCCCGGCACCTTGCCGATGCCGAAGATCATGACGACGGGGATGAGATAGACGAAGCTCGGCATCGTCTGCATCACGTCGAGGATCGGGTTGACGATACCCTGCACCCGGTCGGACCGGGCCATGAGGATGCCGATCGGAATGCCCACCAGGATGGCGATCAGCGTACAGACCGTCACCATGGCGAGCGTCACCATCGTGTCGTTCCAGAGACCGAGCAGGCCGATGGCCAGCATCGAGACGGCGGTGCCGATGGTGATCTTGATGTTGCGGCTGCCGAAATAGACGATCGCCAGCATGATCAGAAGGATGATCGGCCAGGGCGAGCTGACGAAAAGCCGCTCGAGATAGTTCAGAAACCATTGCAGCGGCTGCACCATCGCGTCGATGGCGTTGACATAGCTTCGAACGAGAGCCTTAAAACCATCGTCGACACTTTTTCGAACCGCTCGGATGCTGACGTCGCTGAAGGCCGGAAATTTACAAAGAAAGTCTGGCAATGATTCGCATAGACCTGCCATTCCTGTCCCCTCTCTACCGGAAGTTATTGCCTCGCGTCGCAGTCTATTTTTGCTGCATCTGCGAACGAGACGGCGCGCACAGGGATATTCTTGTTCTGGTTCCCGGCTTGCAGTTCGTGATGACACGAACCACTGCTTGATACTGTGCTGTTTGCGACCTCTGCAGTTTCTTGATGCGCGGCGTTATCGATGCCGCTCGTTCAGGTCGCGGAAAAGCCGACAGCCGGGAAGGCTGCCGGCGATCGGTTTAAAGTGCGGCCTTAACCTTCTCGGCGACCTCGGGGGAAACCCACTTGGTCCACATGTCGGGATAGGTTTCGAGGAAGTACTTGGCAGCATCCTCGTTCGTACCCTGGTTGGCGTCCATCCAGGCGAGAACCTTGCCGACCGTGCCGTTATCCCACTGGCGGGTCTTCATGTAGTCCATGGCGACGCCGGCCTTTTCGGAGAAGGCCTTGGTCACGACGGTGAAGACGTCGGAGGTCGGGTAGGAGTTGACCTTGGGGTTCGGGCAATCCGGCACCGCGGTGCAGGCATCCCAATCTGCCTTGTCGTGGTCGACGCCGAAGGAGAGCTTCGTCATCTCGTACTTGCCGAGGATGGCGGTCGGTGCCCAGTAGTAGCCGAGCCAGCCGGTCTTCTTTTCGAAGGCATTGGCAATCGAGCCGTCGAGGCCGGCAGCCGAGCCCGTGTCAACGAGCGTGAAACCGTCCTTGTCCGCATCGAGCGCGCGATAGAGATTGTCCGTCGAGACCTGGCAATTCCAGCCCGAGGGGCAATTGTGCACGGCGCCCTTCGACGGGTCTTCCGGCGCCGGGAAGAGTTCCGGATGCTTCAGCGCGTCCTGAACGGTCTTGATGTCGGGATGCTCGTCGGCGAGGAATTTCGGGATCCACCAGCCTTCCACGCCGCCTTCCGAGAGGAGGGGAGCGAGCTGGATGAGACGGCCTTCCTTGATGGCGGCGTCGAGCGGCGTGCGCACGGCGTTCACCCACATTTCGGGCGCGACGTCGGGCTCGCCCTTTTCGTTCATGGAGGTGAAGGTCGGCATGGTGTCGCCCGTGACCAGCGTCACGGTGCAGCCATAGCCGCTTTCGAGGATGATCTTGTCGACATGCGCGGCGACGCCGGCCGACGCCCAGTTCATTTCGGCCATGGAGACCTCGCCGCACTCTGCCGCCTGGGCAGAACCGGCAAAGCCATAAAGGCCGGCGGCGATGATGGTGGAAGCAAGGAGCTTCTTCATTAGGTTAAGACCTCCCAGTCTTGGATGCAGCAATCAACCCGGAAGGCAGCGCAGGCTACTGCGTTGTCCCGTCTGCCCGAAAGTCTAGCGACAGCCACGGAGGTTCGATGCCAGTGAGGCGAGCCAATCCCCCTGCTGAAAAGCGCCGATCCCTGTTTTTAGTTCACCGGCGGAACCCTGTTGCCGGAGACGTCTTATCGTGCGCTACAGGGGTAGCCTACGGGTTCTTATTGAGAAATCAACCTCCTGCGCGCCGTCTGGTGGCGCGGACAGGCCCGCCGGCGCATCGACACGCTGGAAATCCGGCAACCGCACGGTGGAAAATTTGGGCGTTTGCCCGCATTCGGGCAAATGTTCGAGAGGTGCTTGAAGAAGCGATATACGATGGTCGTTGAATGCGGACATATCCTGTCTTGTCTGCGCCGCTTTGCCGTCCATAAAAAATATTTCGGAATTTTTCAAAAAAAGTCGCGATTCATCTTTGATTAAGGTCCCGATAACGGTCCGGTAAGGATGTCCCGCTATTGGTTTCCTCACGGCGGGGGACACAGCCGCCCGCTCCGGAAAGGTATTGCGTACCGGGGTGACTGGGCTTCGACGCGTGTTTGTCGAAAGTCGCCATGCGTATTTTGGCAAGCCGTGCATCACCGAAAAGGATGCACGGCTTTCGCCGTTTCAGGCCGCCGTTTTCCCGATGAGACAAAGAAAAAACGCCGCCTCCCGGAGAGAGGCGGCGTCGTATGCGAGCGGACCTGACGTCGCGCTCGAAGGATCAGCCGACGTTGCGCGTGCGGATGAAGCCGAGCGGGCCGAAGGGCGCGTCCATGACGACGTTGCGCACGCGGGACTGGCTCTTGGGGGCGACGCCGTTCCAGGCGATCTGTACGAAGTTCGGCTTGCTGAAGATGAACAGCATGGTCTTTGTCCTAAAAATCCGAAGCCACGCGCCTCGGCTGTCTGATGGTGGTGATATAGGTGCGATCAGGACGAAAGTCACGATCGTTCACGGCGCAAAATGTCGCAAATGGATCAGCAAGTCAGCCATGCCTGTTTTGCATGGCGGTCTGTTGCGGAAATACATCGCAGCGCGGCCGCCAATTGCGGCAAGATTGCGGTAAATCAGGGCTTTTCGGCGGCGGAGACGAATGCTAGGAGGGCGTCATGGTGAGAACGATCATGCTTCAGGGCACCGGCTCGGATGTCGGAAAAACGGTATTGGTGGCAGGGCTCTGCCGCATCGCCGCCAATCGCGGGCTGAAGGTGCGTCCCTTCAAGCCGCAGAACATGTCCAACAACGCCGCCGTTTCGGCCGATGGCGGCGAGATCGGCCGCGCACAGTGGCTGCAATCGCTCGCCGCCCGCGTGCCGTCCTCCGTGCACATGAACCCGGTGCTTTTGAAGCCGCAGTCGGATGTCGGCAGCCAGATCATCCTGCAGGGCAACGTGTTCGGCCAGGCCAAGGGGCGCGACTATCAGGCGCTGAAGCCGAAGCTGATGGGCGCGGTGATGGAAAGTTTCGGGATCGTTAGCGACGGCGCCGATCTCGTCGTCGTGGAAGGGGCTGGATCGCCGGCGGAAATCAACCTGCGTGCCGGCGACATCGCCAATATGGGCTTTGCGACGCGCGCGAATGTGCCGGTCGTGCTGGTCGGCGATATCGATCGCGGCGGCGTCATCGCCTCGCTGGTCGGTACTCATGCCATCCTGCCGGAGGAAGACCGGCGCATGGTGACGGGCTATCTCATCAACAAGTTCCGTGGCGACGTCACGCTGTTCGACAGCGGCATTTCCGAGATTGCCCGCTTTACCGGCTGGCCCTGTTTCGGCGTCGTGCCGTGGCTGAAGCAGGCGGCGCATCTGCCGGCGGAGGATTCCGTCGTGCTGGAGCGGCTCGCCAAGGGCGCGGCCGGGGCGCTGAAGGTCGCCGTGCCCGTCCTGCCCCGCATCGCCAATTTCGACGATCTCGATCCGCTCAAGGCCGAGCCGCACGTCGATATCGTCTTCGTGCGGCCGGGCGAGCGGCTTCCGGCCGACGCCGGGCTGATCGTGCTGCCGGGCTCGAAATCCACGATTTCCGACCTGCGCGATTTCCGCGCTGCCGGCTGGGACAAGGACCTTCAGCTTCACATGCGCCGCGGCGGCCGCGTCATCGGCATTTGCGGCGGCTACCAGATGCTCGGGCAGCGCGTCACCGATCCGCTCGGCATCGAGGGCAGCGAGCGCGAATTCGAAGGGCTGGGGCTCTTGGCCGTCGAAACCGAGATGGCGCCGGAAAAGACCGTGCGCAACAGCACCGCCCGCTCCCTGCAATATGACGTGCCGCTCGAAGGCTACGAGATCCATCTCGGCCGCACCACCGGCCCGGATGCGCTGCGCCCCTCGGTCAGCATCGACGGCAGGCCTGATGGCGCCGTTTCCGCCGACGGTCGGGTGATGGGCACCTATCTGCACGGGCTTCTGTCCAGCGATGCCTATCGCGCCCGGCTTCTCGCCGATTTCGGCATCGAGGGTGGCGGCTTCGATTATCGCGCAAGTGTCGATGCCGCGCTCGACGGCGTGGCGGCGGAGCTGGAAGCTGTGCTCGATCCCATCTGGCTCGACGGCCTCCTGCAACCTGTTCGATGAAACGGGGCTGATTAAATCAGCTCGCTCAAACGTACAGCCATCAGGTTCCCCGCTGCCGCTCTGCCGCACCAAAGTTGCGCCAGAATTCGGTGCAAGGAGTGATGGAAATCCGCCCGGACGACCGGGCGCAGGCGCCCCCGCGCGATCCAAAAGGGTGAGATATATGGGTTCTGGACCTCTCGCACGCTCCGTTCTGGCCGGCCTTCTTGGGCTGTCGCTGGCCGGCACGCCCGCCGTTAGCTTCGCGCAGGCCGCCACCGGCAAGGAAGCCGGCAGCGCCGGTAAGCGCTGGGAAGAGGAGTTTTCGCTCTGGCAGAAGGTCTCGTCCGGCAGCGATGTTGTTCAGTACGAGGGCTATCTGAAGCAATATCCCAATGGCACCTTCGCCTCCATGGCCCGCCTGCGCATTGCCGAATTGCAAGCCGCCGCCAAGGAGAAGCCCGCTAAGAGCGTGACCGCCGAGGCGGAAGCCAAGGCCAAGGCCGAGGAAGCCGCGGCCGCCGAAAAGGCGAAGGCGGAAGAGGCGAAGAAGGTGGCCGAAGCCAAGCAGGCAGACGAGGCGCAGAAGGCCGCCGAGGCCGGAAAGGCCAAGGCCGAAGAGGAAGCCCGCAAGGCTGCCGAAGCGAAGAAGGCCGCAGACGAGGCTCAAAAGGCCGCCGAGGCCAAGAAAGCCGAAGAAGAGGCCGTGAAAGCCGCCGAGGCGAAGAAGGCCGAGGAAGAGGCGCAGAAGGCTGCCGAGGCGGAAAAGGCTAAGGCGGAGCAGGAGGCTGCGCGCCTGAAGGCGGAAGCCGAGGCCAAGCAGGCCGAGGAAGCCGCCGCCGCCCGCAAGCTCGCCGATGAAAAGGCTGCGGCGGAAAAGGCCAAGGCGCAAGCCGCTGCTGCCGAGAAGGCAAAGGTTGAAGAAGCCGCCCGCCTCAAGGCGGAAGCCGAGCAGAAGGAAGCGGACGCCCGCGCGCTTGCCGAAAAGCAGGCAGCCGAAGCCGAGCGCCTGAAGGCGGAAGCGGATGCCGCCGCCGAGAAAGCCAAGGCGGAGGAAGCCGCGCGGCTGAAGGCGGAGGCGGATCGCCAGAAGGCCGAAGAGGCCGCCGCAGCTGAAAAGGCGCGTGCGGAAGAGGAAGCGGCTGCCCACCAGGAGGCGGAGGCCAAGCGTATCGAAGCCGAAAAGGTTGCCGCCGCCGAAAAGGCGAAGATCGAGGAAGAGGCCGCTGCCGCCCGCAAGCTGGCGCAGGAGAAGGCGGCCGAAGTCGAGCGCCTGAAGGCCGAAGCCGCGAAGGCGGCGGCCGATGCCGAAGCCAAGGCCGCCGAAGCCGCCCGCCTTGCCGACGAGGCCGAAAAGCGTGCCGAAGAGGCCGCCGCGGCCCGGAAGCCGTCGGATAGTGAGGAGCCGGCCGATAGCGCGAAAGATGCGACGGCTGCCCGCGAAAATGCGCCTCAGGATGCGGACACGGACAATCGCGCGCGTGCCGTCGAAGAGGCGGAGGCTGCTAAGCGGGCGGAAGACAAGACGTTCCAGGGCGCCGTCGCCGACGGTTCGGAAAAGGCCTACAAGGACTATCTCTACCAGTATCCCCAGGGCCGCTATGTCGATGATGCCCGCAAGCGCATCGCCGCCCTGAACGCCAAGCCGGAAACGCAGATGGATGAGGATACGGCAACCGCCGATACCGCGCGCAAGGCCGAGCCGGTCGTCGATCCGCGCGAGACCTATATGGACCGCTCCGTGCGTGCCCAGGCGCAGCGTTACCTGAGCCTGCTTGGCTACAACACCTACGGTGCCGACGGGGTCTTCGGTCCGCGCTCTCGCGCAGCGATCGCCGCTTGGCAGGGCGCATCCGGCTATCGTGCCGATGGTTACCTGCCGCGCCAGCAGTTCCGCGCGCTACGCGAGGCCGCGCAATATGCCGAGACCCGCCAGGCGCGGCAGAATCGCCAGCGTCGCTACCAGCAGCGCGACTACGATGTGCTCGAAGGCCCCGTCGACGGCTACTATGACGGGCCGTATTACCGCGACGACGGCTATTACAACGATGGCGGCGGCGTCGTGATTATCCCCGGCTATTGAGTTTGCGACGGCCGGACGGCGGTTTTGGCACAGGCCATGCCGCTGCCGGTCGATTGACTTCGCGGGGCGGGAAGCATAATCATCAGCGATATTGGATGGTTCCTTGGTCCGGAAACGGATCGGGGAGTAAATGGGAATGTGACGCGGTGGACCCAATCAGGGCGCTGCAATCACGGCCGACCCCGCGACTGTAGAGTAGCGAGGAACGCCCATCCGGACGGGAGGATTTTCGCGGCGAAGGGCAATGGTGCCTGAAAGCGCGAAGAAAGAACCAGCCGGAAAAGCCACTGGGTGGCATCACGATAGCCGGGGTTGGACGCCTCTTTTTCTACGAATCGTCCGCCTCCGTGACGCAAAAAACCTGGGAAGGCGAGGGCGGACCGAAGGCGCTGATGCGCCGGACGCTGCGAGCCAGGAGACCTGCCAGACAATGAGGGCATATCGCCCGCCCAGGGGAATTTTCCCCGCTGCCTGCACGGAGGTTGTCATGGCTGTTTCTACTACGTCTTCTGTTGTCCTTTCTGCAAACGATCGTCTCGTTGCCGGCGTTTTCGCGCTGCTGCTCGGCGCCTTCCTGGTGTTTGGTGCCGGTCTCGCGAATTCGGCCGTGCTGCACGACACGGCGCACGACACGCGTCACTCCTACGGCTTTCCCTGCCACTAAGGAGTTTCTGACATGATCGTTCGTTATCTCCTGGCCGCTTTGGTGGCCGGGCTGTTCTCCGGCGTGCTGATGACAGCCGCCCAGGAGGCACGAGTCGTGCCGTTGATTCTGCACGCCGAAGAGTTCGAGGGCGAAGCCGCACCGGCGGGCGAGGGCACCACGCCCGCGACCACGGATGGCGCTGCCGCGACGCAGGAACATTCCTCGCTCGGCGCCGTGATCCTCGATGTCGCTTCGGCCCTGTCGCCGATCTCGGTGGCCTATGCTCATGAGGGCGAGGACCACGAGGACGGCGGCATCATGTTCGGCATGAGCCGCTTCTCCGGCACGCTTCTGGCCAACCTCGTCACGGGCACCGGCTTTGCGCTGCTGCTCGCCGGCTTCAGCCTGGTTTCCGGCAATCCGATCACCGTCGCGAACGGTGCGCTGTGGGGCGCTGCCGGCTGGCTTGCGGTGCATATGCTGCCGGCCATCGGCCTGCCGCCGGAGCTTCCGGGCTTCCCGGCTGCCGATCTCACGCAGAGGCAGATCTGGTGGGTTGCGACGGTCGCCCTTTCGGCGGCGGGTCTCTATCTGCTGTTTTTGAAGCCGGGCATTGTCGCCAAGGTCGCCGGTGCCGTGCTTCTTGCAGCACCCCAGGTCTATGGCGCGCCGCAGCCCTCCGATATCTCCAGCAACGTTCCGGCCGTTCTCGGCGCGGAGTTCGCCGTCGCGGCGCTAGCCACGACGCTGTTCTTCTGGATCGTGCTCGGCCTCTCGCTCGGCTTTGCCAACGAGAAGATCGCCAAGGCTGCCTGACATGAAACAGACATCGCCCGGAGCCGTCCTGGTTCTGGGCGGTGCACGTTCCGGAAAATCCGCTTTTGCCGAAAGGCTGGTCGCCGAGACCGGCCTTTCGCGCCATTATATCGCCACCGGCCGTGCCTGGGACGACGAGATGCGCGCACGCATCGCCAAACACCGGGAAGATCGCGGAAAAGGCTGGGAAACACACGAAGAGCCGCTTGCGCTCGCCGCCTGCATCAGGGAAGTGGCGCGCGAGGACCGAACGGTCCTCATCGATTGCCTGACGCTCTGGCTGACCAATCTGATGCTGGACGAGCGGGATATCGCAAAGGAATTCGCCGGCCTTTTGTCGGCCATCGAGGACGCACCGGGTCGTCTGGTCTTCGTATCGAACGAAGTCGGCCTGGGCATCGTGCCGGAAAACCGCATGGCGCGCGATTTTCGCGACCATGCCGGGCGGCTGCACCAGCAGGTAGCGGCCCTCGTACCGGAAGTCTATTTTATCGCGGCCGGATTGCCGCTGAAAATGAAGGGTTGAGCCATGCTGCAACAGAAGATCCCCGCCACCGTCATCACCGGCTTTCTCGGCGCGGGCAAGACCACGATGATCCGCAACCTGCTGCAGAATGCCGGCGGCAAGCGCATCGCGCTCATCATCAACGAGTTCGGCGATCTCGGCGTCGATGGCGACGTGCTGAAGGGCTGCGGCGCGGAAGCCTGCACGGAAGACGACATCATCGAGCTGACCAACGGCTGCATCTGCTGCACCGTCGCCGATGACTTCATCCCGACGATGACGAAGCTGCTCGAGCGCGAAAACCGCCCCGACCATATCGTCATCGAAACATCGGGCCTTGCGCTGCCGCAGCCGCTGATCGCTGCCTTCAACTGGCCGGAAATCAAGACGCAGGTCACGGTCGATGGCGTCATCACCGTCGTCGACAGCGCCGCCGTCGCCGCCGGCCGTTTTGCCGATGACCATGACAAGGTGGATGCGCTGCGCGTCGAGGACGACAATCTCGACCACGAAAGCCCGCTCGAGGAACTCTTCGAAGATCAGCTCACCGCCGCCGACCTGATCATCCTCAACAAGACGGACCTTCTCGATGCCGCCGGTGTGCTTGCCGTGCGCGACGAAGTCGCCTCGCGCATCGCCCGCAAGCCCTCGATGATCGAGGCAAAGAACGGCGAAGTCGCCGCCGCCGTCCTGCTCGGCCTCGGCGTCGGCACGGAAGACGATATCGCCAACCGCAAGTCGCACCACGAGCTGGAACACGAGAACGGCGAGGAGCATGATCACGACGAGTTCGACAGTTTTGTCGTGGAACTGCCCGCCATTGCCGATCCGTCAGCGTTTATCGAGCGCCTCAAGGGCGTGATCGCCGAACATGACGTGCTGCGCGTCAAAGGTTTTGCCGATGTGCCCGGCAAGCCGCTGCGCCTGCTCATCCAGGCCGTCGGCACGCGCATCGACAATTACTTCGAGCGCGCCTGGGCCGCCGGCGAGACCCGCAGCACCCGCCTCGTCGTGATCGGCCTGCACGATATGGATGAAGCCGCTGTGCGAGCCGCGATCGCCGCGGCGGTGTGATTTTCGGCATGAGCGTTCAGCAGTCCTTCTCGCCTTCGTGTCCTGTTCGGCCTGGCCATGATCGGCGTGCCGCGGCGATGGATCCTCGGGTCAAGCCCGAGGATGACGGTGGGGAGGGCAGGCTGCGGCCCACATCGTTCGGTGCGGCGGGGGAAGCCGTCGCTGCTGTGTGTCGTCCCGCTTTTCCTTCATCATCCTCGGGCTTGACCCGAGGATCCACACCCACGGCACAGCCTGAGACGGGAGGCGCCGCATGCATCTCCTGCTAGCCCAGAAGGGCACCATTGCCGACGGCAAGGAGGCAATCGACCTTGGTCAGACGCCGGGCGACATCCTTTTTCTCACCGCCGCCGATACCGAACTCGCCGCCATCGCCGCCGCCCATCGCGCGCGTGGCGGGGGGGC
>NZ_JBLZPH010000042.1:28258-61252 GCF_049199205.1 Shinella sp. M31
CGGCAACAAGCCGGAGCCGGCGACACCGCTGGAAAAGGCCGGCATCTGGTGGCCGGGGCGGGGCGTCGTGGACGTCGAGACGTGGCGGGAAGAGGCTGGGCGAAGAATGGTCGCGGGGGAGGGATTCGAACCCCCGACAGCGGCCATCAGCTTCTACCGTGCCTATGTCCAGAGCGGCGAAACCCGCCCCGTCGAAATGCTGATCGAGGCGCTTGCGGCGGAGGGCATCCGCGCCTTGCCGCTCTTCGTATCGAGCCTCAAGGAACCCGTTTCCATCGAAACGGTTCGTACCGCCTTCGCTGAAATCCAGCCGGAAATCGTGTTGAACGCCACGAGCTTCGCCGTTTCCGCGCCCGGTGCCGGCCGCAAGCCGACGGTGCTGGACGAAACCGGCGCACCAGTATTGCAAGTCGTGTTCTCCGGCTCCTCACGCGAAGCATGGGAAGTCTCGGGACAGGGGCTGACGGCACGTGATCTCGGCATGAACGTCTCGCTGCCGGAAGTCGATGGCCGCGTGCTCTCCCGCGCTGTCTCCTTCAAGGCCGCAGCGCGTTACGACGAGCGCGTCGAAACCAATATCGTCAGCCTCGATCCCGTCGAGGACCGCATCCGCTTCGTGGCGAAACTCGCCGCCGGCTGGGCAAGGCTCCGCCGGACGACGCCGGCCGAGCGCCGCATCGCGCTGGTCATGGCGAACTATCCGAACCGCGACGGCCGCCTCGGCAACGGCGTCGGCCTCGACACGCCCGCCGGCACCATGGAAGTGCTGCGCGCCATGGCGGCGGAAGGCTATGCGGTTGCGGATTTGCCTGCCGACGGTGATGCGCTGATCAACCATCTGATGGCCGGGCCGACCAATGCGGCAAGCGACGGCCGCGAAATCCGCGAAACGCTTTCGCTGAATCATTACAACGCTTTCTTCGCGTCACTTCCCAAATCGATTCGGGACGAGATGACCGCCCGCTGGGGCGTGCCGGAAGACGATCCTTTCGTAACGGGCGACGTCTTCGCCCTGCCGCTCGCCCGCTTTGGCGAAACGCTGGTCGGCATCCAGCCGGCGCGCGGCTACAATGTCGATCCGAAGGACACCTACCATTCCCCGGATCTCGTGCCGCCGCATGGCTATCTCGCCTTCTATGCCTTCCTGCGCCAGCATTACGGCGCGCATGCCATCGTGCATATGGGCAAACACGGCAATCTCGAATGGCTGCCGGGCAAGGCGCTGGCGCTGTCGGAGGCGTGTTATCCCGAGGCCGTGCTCGGCCCTATGCCGCATCTCTATCCCTTCATCGTCAACGATCCC
Source organism: Shinella sp. M31 (assembly GCF_049199205.1). Lineage (NCBI taxonomy): Bacteria > Pseudomonadati > Pseudomonadota > Alphaproteobacteria > Hyphomicrobiales > Rhizobiaceae > Shinella > Shinella sp. M31. Next base: position 29,562 of record NZ_JBLZPH010000042.1, read on the forward strand.
GGCGAGGGTACGCAGGCCAAGCGCCGCTCCGCCGCCGTCATCATCGACCACCTGACGCCACCGCTGACCCGCGCGGAGACCTACGGCCCGCTGAAGGACCTCGAAGCCCTCGTCGACGAATATTACGACGCTTCCGGCGGCGATCCGCGCCGCATCAAGCTCCTGACCAAGCAGATCCTCGATCTGGTGCGCGATATCGGCCTCGACAGCGACGCCGGCATCGCCAAGTCCGATGGCGAGGAGACGGCGCTGCAAAAGCTCGACGCCTATCTCTGCGACCTCAAGGAAATGCAGATCCGCGACGGCCTGCACGTCTTCGGCGTCTCGCCGCGAGGCCGGCTGCTGACTGACCTGACGCTGGCGCTTGCCCGCGTGCCGCGTGGCCTGGGCGAAGGTGGCGAAGCGAGCTTGCAGCGGGCGATCGCGGCGGATGCTCTGGATGGTGTCGCCTTCGATCCGCTCGACTGCATCGGTTCCGATCCATGGAGCGGGCCGCGCCCCGCCGTACTGGCTGAACAAATCGATGCGCCTTGGCGCAGCCATGGTGACACGGTCGAGCGCATCGAGCTTCTGGCCGCAAAGCTGGTGGAGGGCACGCTGGCCTGCCCGGATGGTTGGACCGCTACCCGCGCCGTGCTCGACATGATCGAGACCTCCATTCGCCCGGCCATCGCCGCCTGTGGCCCCGCCGAAATCTCGGCGCTGATGCGTGGCCTCGATGGTCGTTTCATCGAGCCCGGCCCCTCCGGCGCACCGACGCGTGGACGTCCGGACGTGCTGCCGACGGGCCGCAATTTCTACTCTGTAGACAGCCGTGCCGTGCCGACGCCGGCAGCCTGGGAACTCGGGAAGAAGTCCGCCGAACTCATCGTCACACGCTATGCGCAGGACCATGGCGAATGGCCGACCTCCTTCGGCATTACCGCCTGGGGCACCTCCAACATGCGCACCGGCGGCGATGATATCGCGCAGGCCATGGCGCTGATCGGCGTCAAGCCGACCTGGGACATGGCCTCGCGCCGCGTCACCGGTTTCGAGATCATTCCGCCCGCCATGCTGCGCCATCCGCGTGTCGACGTGACGCTGCGCATCTCCGGCTTCTTCCGCGATGCCTTCCCCGAACAGATCGCGCTCTTCGACCGCGCGGTGCGCGCCGTGGGCGCGCTCGACGAGGACGATGCGGACAATCCGATTGCCGCCCGGATGCGCGCGGAGGCGGCCGTGCTTTCCGCCAGGGGGGCATCCGATGCGGACGCCGCCAAGCAAGCCGGTTTTCGCATTTTCGGCGCGAAGACCGGTGGTTATGGCGCCGGCCTGCAGACCATGATGGACGAGGGGTTGTGGACCGATCGCGGCGATCTTGCCGAAGCCTGGCTCGAATGGGGGGCGCACGCCTATGACGGCGAGGCCGACAGCGTGCCGATGCGCGAGCGGCTGGAGGCACGTATGAAGAGCCTGCAAGCCGTCATCCAGAACCAGGACAGCCGCGAGCATGACCTGCTCGACAGCGACGAATATTATCAGTTCGAGGGCGGCATGGCGGCGGCCGTGCAGCATCTCTCCGGCCAGCAGCCCGTCATCTACCACAACGACCTGTCGCGCCCGGAAAAACCTGTCGTGCGCACGCTGGAGGACGAGATCGGCCGCGTCGTGCGCGCCCGTGTCGTCAATCCGAAATGGATCGATGGCGTCATGCGCCATGGCTACAAGGGTGCCTTCGAGATCGCCGCGACGGTCGATTTCATGTTCGCCTTCGCCGCCACGACGGGGGCAGTGAAGGACCATCATTTCGAGGCTGCGTATCAGGCCTATGTGCTGGATGAGCGCGTGCGTGATTTCCTGATGCGGAAGAACCCGGCGGCACTCGCCGAAATGGCGGCGCGCTTCGCCGAGGCGATCGATCGGGGGCTGTGGACGCCGCGCTCCAATTCCGCGCGTTTCGAACTGGACATGCTGGGCGCGCGCAAGGCGTCCTGAAAGGGAAAAAGATGACCGAGAACCACGACGAAACCGCCGGCATGACCGAGGCCGAGCTTGCCCGCCATTCCGAGAAGATGGCGAAGAAGAAGCAGGCGCGTGAAAAGATCATGGCGACGAAGACGGACGAGAAGGGCCTTATCGTCGTGCATACCGGCAAGGGCAAGGGCAAGTCGACGGCCGGTTTCGGCATGATCTTCCGCCACATCGCCCACAAGATGCCCTGCGCCGTCGTGCAGTTCATCAAGGGCGCCATGGTGACGGGCGAGCGCGAGCTGATCGAGACGCATTTCTCCGATATCTGCCAGTTCTATACGCTCGGCGAAGGCTTTACCTGGGAAACACAGGACCGCGCCCGCGACGTCGCGATGGCGGAGAAGGCCTGGGAGAAGGCCAAGGAACTCATCCGCGACGAGCGCAATTCCATGGTCCTGCTCGACGAGATCAACATCGCGCTGCGCTATGACTATCTCGACGTCAATGCGGTCATCGACTTCCTGAAGACCGAAAAGCCCTACATGACCCATGTCGTGCTGACGGGTCGCAACGCCAAGGAAGAGCTGATCGAGATTGCCGACCTCGCGACCGAGATGGAGCTGCTCAAGCACCCGTTCCGCTCGGGCATCAAGGCCCAGCAGGGCGTCGAGTTCTGATGGCGGTTTGCCCCTCATCCCCCTGCCGGGACCTTCTCCCCGCAAGCGGGGAGAAGGGCGAAAACGGCGAGCCCATCGTTCCTCGCCCCGTTTACGGGGAGAGGATGCCGGCAAGCAGGTGAGGGGCGGACTTTACCAGCCGAGCCAGACGCGCAGCGGATGGCTCGGATCGGCCATCAGGCGGATGGCGAGCGCAATCGAGGTCACGACGAGCAGCGGCTTGATGATTTTCGCGCCGCTCTTCATCGCGACGCGCGAGCCGGCCTGCGCGCCCAAGAACTGGCCTGCGCCCATCACGAGGCCGACCTTCCACAGGATGACGCCGTAAAACAGGAAGACGGCGAAGGCGCCGACATTCGAGCCGAAATTCAGAAGCTTGGTGTGCGCCGTCGCCTTCAGCACGCCGAAACCGGCGAGCGTGACGAAGGCCAGCATGAAAAACGACCCTGTCCCGGGGCCGAACACGCCGTCATAGAAACCGATGGCCGGCACGATAGTGACGGTGAAGAGAAAGACGCTCATGCGGCGGTGCTGATCGACATCCCCGATATTCGGCTTCAGCCCGAAATAGACGGCGATTGCCACCAACAGGAAGGGCAGGATCGCCTTCAGCACATCGCCGGGCACGATGGTGGCGAGCACTGCGCCGAAGACGGCGCCGAGGGCGGACAGCGCCGCCATCGGCAATTGCTCCGACAGCCGCACGTGGCCGGCACGCGCATAGGCGAGCGTTGCCGAGCCCGAGCCGAACAGCGATTGCAGCTTGTTGGTGCCGAGCGTTTCCAGCGGCGGAATGCCGGCGATCAGCATGGCGGGAATGGTGATCATGCCGCCGCCGCCGGCGATGGAATCGATAAAGCCCGCAAGGAAGGCCGCGAAAAACAGGAAGACGAGGATGTGGAGGGCGATATCGGCCAAGGCGGGACTCGAAGGGATCAGCGGAGGATGTTTCCTGACTTCTGTCAGACTGCGGGGTAAAAGCAAAGCCCGCCTGCTTCAACGCCCTTGTGCCGGGCGCGCAACGCGGATCAAGCGAAAGGCGAGGGGCATTGTAGGGTGATCCTGCAACGAAGAGGTGGGGCGATGGTGGAAGCACAATGGATGAAGGCCCCGGCGGAGGCGGCCGGTTTCAATGCCAGCCTAGAACGCATGCTGCTGGCCGGTCTCGAATCGGGCCTGATCCGCGATGTGCATGCGGTGCTGATCAACCGCGGCGACAAGCTGGTGCTGGAGCACTATCGCGCCGCGCCGGACGAGAGTTGGGGCCGTTCGCTCGGTACCGTGGCCTTCGATGCCGAGACGCTGCACGACCTGCGCTCGGTGACGAAGAGCGTTACCAGCCTGCTCTACGGCATCGCGCTCGACCGTGGCCTTGTTCCGCCGCCGGAGGCGCCGCTTCTGGAGCAATTTCCCGAATACGCCGATCTTGCCGCCGATCCGGCCCGTGCCGATCAGATGATCGGCCATGCGCTATCCATGACGCTCGGTCTCGCCTGGGACGAATACCGCTCCTACGCCGATCCGCTGAACAGCGAGATAGCCATGGAGAACGCGCCGGATCGTTATCGCTTCGCGCTCGAACAGGCGGTGGTCCAGGCAGCCGGCATGCACTGGACCTATTCTGGCGGGGCAACCGCACTTGTCGGTGCGATCATCGAACGCGGCACCGGCCAGCGTATCGACGATTTCGCCCGCGAGGCGCTGTTTGCGCCGCTCGGTATTGCGCATTTCGAATGGCTGAGCGGGGCGGATGGCGTGGCATCGCCGGCATCGGGCCTGCGCCTCACGGCGCGCGATCTTCTGCGGATCGGCCGCCTGGTGCTGGATGGCGGGCGCATCGGCGAGCGGCAGATCGTGTCGCGCACGTGGATCGAGACGTCGCTGTCGCCGAAAGCCACCACGGATGACGGTCTCGGCTACGGCTATTTCTGGTTCCTCGGCGAGGCGCCGGTCCTCGGTGCACCAAAACGCTGGATGGCCGGGTTCGGCAATGGCGGCCAGCGGCTCTGGCTGATGCCGGATGCAGATATCGCCTGCGTCATCTTCTCCGGCAACTACAACGCGCCGGATGCGTAGGTATCGCCGACGCGTCTCGGGCGCGAAATCGTTCTGGCCAATCTGACGATGCTCCAGAGTATGGCCGGTTCAGATTGAACCGATCATACTCTGAGTTCTTCTGTTTTCGTTTGTCTTTTCGCGAAAACCGGTTCCCACTTTGACAAACTATAGCGCATGCCGTTTCCGGCGTGCCGGATGCCGCAATCCGGTTTGACCGGCCTGCCGCCCTCCGGTACTAAGAAAGCTGCGACGGTGCCCGCTGGGCGGGCCGAGCGGTGTCCGGTGCGGCCGACCCAGACGGGGCCAGAACCGGAACTGTCGGAAGACGGCGAAGCCGGGCTCTTTCGCGTGGAATTTTGCGAGAGACCGCCATGCGCGCTGAGGCCCCATTTCCCGAAACCGGACGTTTTCTCGTCCTCGGCCTCGGCTGCGAACGCGGCACCCCGCCTTCCGAAGTTCTCGATCTTTCGCTTGCAACACTCGCGCGCCTTGGCGCCGCACCGGAAATGGTCGCCTTCATCGCTACGCTGGATGTGCGGGTGGAGGAGCCGGCCATGCATGCGGTCGCCCGGCATTTTTCCGTGCCGCTGGTGACGTTCCCGGCAGCACGCCTTGAGGCCGAGACACCGCGTCTCGCCAACCCGTCCGACATCGTTTTTGCCCATACCGGCTGCCACGGCGTTGCCGAGGCCGCCGCACTCGCGCAGGCGGGACAGGGCGGGCGGCTCGTTGCGGAAAAGACCAAGTCGGCGCATGCGACCGTCGCAATCGCCGAATCTTTCCAGTCGCTTGCCGCCGTTTTCTCCGCAAGCGATTCCGCTCCTTCGCATACTGATTCAAGCCGGGAGCATGCGTGATGCAGACCCTTTTCTCCGCCCTCCCGTCGATGGAAAAAGGCAGCGTCTGGCTCGTCGGCGCCGGTCCCGGCGATCCCGGCCTCTTGACGCTGCATGCGGCGAACGCCCTGCAGCAGGCCGATGTGATCGTGCATGATGCGCTGGTGAATGCCGAGTGCCTGTCGCTCGCCCGCCCCGGGGTGCTCCTGGAATTTGCCGGAAAGCGCGGCGGCAAACCCTCGCACAAGCAGCGTGATATTTCGCTCCGGCTTGTCGAACTGGCCCGCGCGGGGCATCGTGTGCTGCGCCTCAAGGGCGGCGATCCCTTCGTCTTCGGCCGTGGCGGCGAGGAAGCCCTGACGCTGATCGAGCACGGCGTTCCCTTCCGCATCGTGCCGGGCATCACCGCCGGCATCGGCGGGTTAGCCTATGCCGGCATCCCGGTGACCCATCGCGAGGTGAACCACGCGGTCACCTTCCTTACTGGCCACGATTCCTCCGGCCTGGTTCCCGATCGCATCAACTGGGAGGGCATCGCCAAGGGCTCTCCTGTTATCGTCATGTATATGGCGATGAAGCATATTGGCCAGATCGCGCAAAACCTCATCGCCGGCGGACGCTCAGCGGACGAGCCGGTCGCGTTCGTGTGCAATGCCGCCACACCGGAACAGCAGGTGCTGGAAACCACGCTGGGCCGTGCCGAGGCCGATATGGAGGCCGCAGGCATCGAGCCGCCGGCCATCGTCGTCGTCGGCGAGGTCGTGCGTCTCAGGGCCTCGCTCGATTGGCTCGGCGCGCTGACCGAGGGCCGCAAGCTTGCGCCCGATCCCTTCGGTTCGCGTGCATTCAAGGACCAGGCATGAGCGGTCTGCTCATTGCCGCGCCCGCATCCGGCTCCGGCAAGACGACAGTGACGCTCGGGCTGGCGCGGGCGCTGGCCGATGCCGGCGTGCCGCTCGTCTCCGGTAAAGCGGGGCCTGATTATATCGATCCCGCCTTCCATGCCGCCGCCAGCCGCCGCGCCTGTCTGAACTACGATCCCTGGGCCATGCGCCCCGAACTCATCCGCGCCAACGCCGCGATGCAGGCGGGGGCGGGCGATTTTCTGCTGGTCGAGGCGATGATGGGCCTGTTCGACGGCGCGGCCGACGGCACCGGGTCGCCGGCCGATCTCGCCGCCACACTCGGCCTGCCGGTCGTTCTGGTCGTCGATTGCAGCCGCCTGTCGCAGTCGGTCGCCGCCATGGTGAAGGGCTATGCCGATTTCCGCAGCGATATCCGCGTGGCGGGCGTCATCCTCAACAAGGTCGGCAGCCCGAAACACGATATGATGCTGCGCGGCGCGCTGAATGCCGCTGGTATCGAGATTTTTGGCGTGTTGGAGCGCGATCCGGGCCTTGCCTTGCCGGAGCGCCATCTCGGCCTCGTGCAGGCTGCCGAACACGGCGGCCTTGAGGGTTTTATCGCCCGCGCGGCGGAGGCCGTCGCGACCCGTTGCGATATCAACCGCCTCCTGGCCGTTGCCGCGCGCCATGCCTTGCCGCCCATGCCGGCCATTTCGCTGCTGCCGCCGCTCGGCCAGCATATCGCCATCGCGCGCGACACGGCCTTTGCCTTCGCCTACGAGCATCTGCTGCTCGGGTGGCGCGCGGCGGGTGCCAGCCTCTCCTTCTTTTCGCCACTCGCCGACGAGGCCCCGGCCGTGGATGCCGATGCCGTCTATCTGCCGGGCGGCTATCCCGAGCTTCATGCGGAGACCCTTGCCAATGCCGGCCGTTTCCGCCTAGGCATGCAGGATGCGGCGCGCCGGAACGCGCGCATCTACGGCGAATGCGGGGGCTACATGACTTTGGGGGAGGGACTGGTCGCCGCCGATGGTTCGCGCCACGGTATGCTCGGCCTTCTGCCGCTCGTGACGAGCTTTGCCGAACGCCGCCGCCATCTTGGTTATCGCCTCGTTGCCCCGCTCGCCGGCTCCGGTTTTTCCCAGTCCATGACGGCGCATGAATTTCATTATTCGACGGTAGCGCATGAGGGAGAGGCGGACCGCCTTTTCGCCGTCACCGATGCCATGGGCGAAGACCTCGGTACCGCAGGCCTGCGGCGCGGCGCCGTCAGCGGCTCCTACATGCATCTCATCGACCTTGCGGCGGAGGCGGCATGACCGCGCCGCGCATCGTCCACGGCGGTAGTATCGCTGCGGCCGCCGCACGTTTCGGCGGCCGTCCCGAGGATTGGCTGGACCTCTCCACCGGTATCAATCCGACGCCTGTCGCGCTTCCTGAAATCGACGTCGCCGCCTGGCATCGCCTGCCGGACCGTCATCGGCAGGACGAGGCCCGCGCCGCTGCCGCCCATTATTACGGCACACCGAACGCCTTGCCGCTTCCCGTGCCTGGCACGCAATCGGTCATTCAGCTCCTGCCGCGTCTCGTGCCCGCCGGTCGCCGCGCTGCGGTGCTTGTCCCCACCTATGGCGAGTATGCCCGCGTGCTGGACAATGCCGGTGTCGCCGTGGACCGCATCGACAATCTCGATGCCGCCACCGACGCGCATGGCCTCGTCGTGGTCGTCAATCCGAACAATCCCACCGGCCGCCTGTTCGATCGGGAAACGCTGCTTGCGCTCCATGCGCGGGTCTCGGCCAGGGGCGGCCTGCTGATCGTGGACGAGGCCTTCGGCGACTTGCGTCCCAAAACCTGCATCGCGCCGCTTGCCGGAGACGGAACGCCCGGCCTTCTCGTCTTCCGCTCCTTCGGCAAATTCTTCGGCCTCGCCGGCCTGCGCCTCGGTTTCGTCATCGGCGAAAGCGCCGTCCTTGATCGCATCGAGGACGGCCTTGGTCCCTGGGCGGTCTCGGGACCGGCGCTGACCATCGCGACGAAGCTGATGGCATCGGATACCGGCCCCATCCGTGACGCCATCGCGACGCGTAAGGCCGCGCTCGATGCAGCGCTGGCCGCGGGCGGCCTCGATGTCATCGGCGGCACCGGCCTGTTCTCGCTGGTCGAGCATCCAGATGCGGCGGCCATTAACCACCGTCTCTGCCGCCATCGCATCCTCGTGCGCCCCTTCGACTACAATCCACGCTGGCTGCGCTTCGGCCTCGCACCCGACAGCGCCGGCGACAAGCGCCTTGCCGAGGCCCTTGCGGACAGGGCAGGGTAGGCGATGACCGCAACGCTGTTGATCCTGTTCCTTGCGCTGATTCTCGACCGCCTCGTCGGCGATCCGGATAAGCTGTGGCGGCATGTGCCGCATCCGGTCGTGCTGTTCGGCCGGGCGATCGGCCTGATCGACAAGCTGTTCAACGGCAAGCGCCTTTCGGCGGAGACGAAACGCTTCAACGGCGCGGCCGGCATTGGCCTGCTGCTGGCGGCGAGCCTGTTTTTCGGCTTCATCCTGCATGCCTTACTGGCGCGGCTCGGTCCGCTCGGCTTCGCGCTGGAGGTTGTCATCGTCGCGATCTTCCTTGCCCAGAAAAGCCTGCACGATCACGTGCGCGCCGTCTCCCGGGGCCTCAAGCGCGGCGGCCTCGACGGCGGGCGCCAGGCGGTGTCGATGATCGTCGGGCGCGATCCGGCAAGCCTTGACGAACCGGCCATCTGCCGGGCCGGCATCGAGAGCCTCGCGGAGAATTTTTCGGACGGCGTCGTGGCGCCTGCGTTTTGGTATGCGCTGCTCGGCCTGCCGGGGCTCTTCGCCTACAAAATGCTGAACACCGCCGATTCCATGATCGGTCACAAGAACGCGAAATATCTCGATTTCGGCTGGGCCTCCGCCCGGCTGGACGATCTGGCCAACTGGCCGGCCGCGCGCCTGTCCATTGCCTTCATTGCGGCCGGCGCCTGGCTCCATAAAAGCAGGGCAGCGGCGCGGGCGGCCATCGGCACGGCCCTGCGCGACGCGGGCCTGCACCGTTCGCCCAATTCCGGCTGGCCCGAAGCGGCCATGGCGGGCGCCCTCGGCATCGGCCTTGCCGGCCCGCGCATCTATGGCGGCGTGCGCGTTGACGAACCCATGATGAATGCCGGGGGGCGCACCGTTGCAACCGTCGCCGATATCGATCTTTCCTTGCGGATATTTTACGGCGCCGGCGCCGGACTTGCCGTTTTCGTGCTGCTTCTAGCACTGCTTTCGGCTTTGCTTTGAAGGCGCGACGGCGCAATTGATAAAATTTTACGCCTTAACTTCGTTTTCTTTTCCCCACCTCCGTCAATATTGCGGAAGGTTGAAACGTCTATATTCTGTCTCGTCGTGAGACATAGCGTGCAAGCTATGCAAAAACGTTTTGAGGGGAAGTCATGCGTACCTTGTTTGCGACCGCGGTCGCGTTCCTTCTTGTTTTATTCCAGGCCGAAGTTGCCCTTTCCGCCAATCTCGTGGCGCAGGTCAGCCTTTCTTCGCAAACCATGGTCGTTACTCAGAACGGCATGGTAAAATATCGCTGGCGCGTCTCCACCGGCCGCAAGGGCTATGGCACGCCGACCGGCACCTGGTCGGCGAAATGGGCTTCCCGCAATCACCGTTCGCGCAAATACAACATGGCGCCGATGCCGTTCGCGGTGTTCTTCAAGGGCGGTTATGCCGTGCATGCGACCTATGAGACAAAGCGGCTGGGGCGCCCGGCCTCGCATGGCTGCGTACGCCTGCATCCGGACAATGCGGCGACCTTCTTCCAGATGGCCAACCGCAACGGGCTGTCCAACACGAAGATCGTGATTACCCGCTGAACCTGAAACGTCAGTCGTTGCCGGCATAGCGCATCAGGCGGTCCATGTCGGGAACGGTGACATGCCGGTTGTTTTCGATGTGGATGACGTTTTCCTTGCGCAGCTTGGTGAACTGGCGGCTGACCGTTTCGATGGTCAGCCCGAGGAAATCGGCGATATCGGCGCGCGACAGCGGCAGGTCGAAGGCCGACATGTCGACGCTTTCGGGGTCGATGTGGGTGGCGATCAGGTAGAGGAAGCTTGCGACCTTCTCCTGCGCCGTCTTGCGGCCGAGCGTCAGCATCCAGTCGCGCGCCTCGTCCAGCTCCTTCAGCGCCTGCTGGTGCAGCATATGCTCCAGCTCCGGCGTCCGTTTGACGAGTCGGTCGAGCACGTTGCGCGGGAAATTGCAGACCTCGCTGTCGGTGGCCGCTTCCGCCGTAATCGCGCTTTCGGTGAGGAAGGGGCGGCCGAGGAAATCGGGCGCGAATTGCAGGCCGACGATTTGCTGGCGGCCGTCCGCCATCACCTTGGTCAGCTTCACCACGCCGCGCATGATATTGGAATAGTTCACGACCGTCTCGCCCTGGCCGATCACTTCGGCGCCCGTCTCCAGCCGGTGGCGGGAGGAGTGCTTGTTGAGCTCGGTCAGCTGCTCGGCCGTCAGCGCGCCGCAGACGCCGCCGTGACGTGCCTCGCAGGCGCGGCAGACGACGGGAATGTCGGAATTGTGGATATCCCGGCGGCGAACTTCCATGGCGGTTTTCCTTCTCGCCCGGCGGCTAAGCGGCGCAACGTTGCCGTGCTACCGCACGCAGCCGTGAACATAAAGCGTGCCGTCTCGCGGCAAAATAGCGCTTCCTGACTATTGTCAAATGCTAGCGCAACCAATCCGCTTTGCACTTGATCAAAATCAAATGGCATGCGGGTTCTTCGGGTTATTTCCTGCGCAAGCAGGAGAGACCCATGCAGGATGCACTCGTCGAACGCCTTTCATCACCGGTTCCGCGCTATACAAGCTATCCGACCGCCCCGCATTTCAACGAAAGTATCGGACCGGAGGTCTATGCCGGCTGGTTGTCGACGCTGACGGCGGCGAATCGCCTCTCGCTCTATGTGCACATCCCCTATTGCGACCGGCTTTGCTGGTTCTGTGCCTGCCACACCAAGCAGACGCTGCGCTATGAGCCGGTCGAAGCCTATCTCAGGGGGCTTCATGCCGAGATCGCGGCCATCGGCGGCCGTGTGGACCGTGCCGTACCCGTCACCGCGCTGCATTTCGGCGGCGGTTCTCCGACGCTGCTGCGGCCGGATGACCTGCGGGCACTAAAAGCCTGTCTGGAGGCGAATTTCAGCTTTGCCGGTAATGCCGAGATTTCCGTCGAGATGGATCCGAACGATCTCGATGACGAAAGGCACGATGCGCTCGCCGAAATCGGCATGACGCGCGCCAGCCTCGGCATCCAGGATTTCGATCCCAGAGTGCAGAAAGCGATCAACCGCCTCCAGACCTTTGAGCAGACGCGCGGCGTGGTGGAAGCGGCGCGGGCGCGGGGCGTACGCTCGGTCAATTGCGACATTCTTTACGGGCTGCCGTTCCAGACAATGGAGACGCTTGCGGAGACCGTCCGCGCCGTCGTCTCGCTTTCGCCCGACCGGATCGCGCTCTTCGGCTATGCGCATGTACCGTGGATGAAAAAGCATCAGACGATGATCGATGAGGCGGCCTTGCCCGGCATTCTGGCGCGGTTCAAGCAGATGCGGATGGCGGGAGAGATGTTGGTCGCAGCCGGTTATGAGGCCGTCGGCATCGACCATTTCGCTTTGCCCGCCGACCGCCTGGCGGCAGCCGCCCGCAACGGCACGCTGCGCCGCAATTTCCAGGGCTATACCGATGACCAGGCCGATGCCCTGATCGGGCTCGGCGCATCGGCGATCGGCCAGCTGCCGCAAGGCTATATCCAGAACATGCCGGCGACGGGCGAATATCTGCGCCGGGCGGAGGAGGGTGGTCTTGCCGCGGTGCGCGGCTATGCACTCACCGACGAGGACCGCGCCCGCGCCTATGTCATCGAGCGTGTCATGTGCGATTTCGGCTTTTCCTTCGCGGATGTCGCCGGTCAATTTCCGGCATTTGCCGGCGTTATCAGGGGAGAGGCGAAGACCTTTGCCGCATCCGACAAAGACGGCCTTTGCTGTATCGAGGAGGGGCGCTTCCGGCTGACGCCGGCGGGCCGCCCCTTTGCCCGCGCCGTGGCTGCGGTCTTCGACGCGCATCTGGCGAGCGGTCGCGGCCGGCATTCGGTTGCCGTTTGAGGCCGGGTGCGGCCATGTTGTTTGCGCAACACAGCCGTGTGCACTACGCTGGTCCCTCATCAAACCCATTGGCAATCGCGTCCGTTTTCCCTATAGGATCGGCCCAACTATAGATTCATGAGGTACGGGCGTGACTGCTACATTCGACAAGGTTGCCGACATCATTGCTGAGACGAGCGAGATCGATCGCGAGACGATCACGCCCGAGAGCCACACCATCGACGATCTCGGCATCGACAGCCTCGACTTCCTCGACATCGTTTTTGCGATCGACAAGGAATTCGGCATCAAGATTCCGCTCGAAAAGTGGACGCAGGATGTCAACGAAGGCAAGGTCGCGACAGAAGAGTATTTCGTGCTGAAGAACCTCTGCGCGAAGATCGACGAACTGCGGGCCGCCAAGGCCTGAGGCGAGACCGTCCGGCTGCGTTTCGCGGCTCTGTTCCGGACGATCCCGGTGCACAGGACATATGGCCTGCCGTCTTCGGCAGGCCTTTCGATTTCCGGACCCCGCCAGGGACGATAATCCGATGCTGCTTGAATATTTCCAGATGATCGACCGCGTGGAAGCTGTTGACGGCGCGCGCCGCGTGCTCACCGCCCGCTCGGTCGTTCCCTCCAAGAGCCCTGTCTTCGAAGGGCATTTTCCCGGCATGCCGCTCGTTCCGGGTGTGCTGCTCATCGAGACGATGGCGCAAGCCTCCGGCTTCCTCGTGTTGGCCGCCACAGACTTCGCGGCCATGCCGTTCCTGATGAGTGTCGATGGCGCCAAGATGCGCACCTTCGTCGAGCCGGATGCGGTGCTCGACATCGAGGCCGTGCTGGAGCATGACGGCTCGGGCTATGCCGTGACCAAGACGAAGATTTCGTCTGCCGGCAAGAAGGTCTGCGATGCGCAGCTGAAATTGCGCACCATGCCCTTTTCCGAAGTGCCGCTGGCGGACATCGTGCGTAAGCGTGCAGGCGAGGTGGGTTTGTTCGAGGCGCTCGCGGCGTCTGCTGAGGGGAATTGATATGGCCAACAACGATGTGGTGATCACTGGCGTCGGCATCGTCACCTGTCAGGGTGTCGGGGCCGAGGCGCATGTGGCGATCCTCGGTGGCGCGGCGGCGCCGGAAACCAAGATCGATACGGAGCGTTTCGCGCCCTATCCGGTGCATCCGATGCCTGAGATCGACTGGAACCAGCAGATCGCCAAGCGCGGCGACCAGCGCCAGATGGAAAACTGGCAGCGCCTCGGCGTCTTCACCGCCGGTCTCGCGCTAGACGATGCCGGCTTCAAGGACGATGCGGACGCCTGCGGCACCATGGACATGATCGTGGCGGCCGGCGGCGGCGAGCGCGACATCGCGGTCGACTCGCTGATCGTCGATGAGGGCCTGAAGCGCAACGACCGCGAACGTCTGCTCAACGAGAAGCTGACGACGGAACTCAGGCCCACCCTCTTCCTCGCTCAGCTCTCCAACCTGCTCGCCGGCAATATTTCCATCGTGCACAAGGTCACCGGCTCGTCGCGCACCTTCATGGGCGAGGAAGCGGCCGGCATCAGCGCCGTCGAGACCGCGTTCCATCGCATCCGCGCCGGCCAGTCGACGCATACGCTCGTCGGCAGCGCGCTCGTGGCCGAGCGGCAGGATGTCATCCTGCTTTACGAAGCCATCGGTGCGCATGCGACGGGTGGCTGGACGCCGCTCTGGTCGCGTGACGAAAATGCCGGCGGTGGCATCATTACGGGTTCGGCCTCGGCCTTCCTCATCCTCGAATCCCGCGAACATGCGCAAGCCCGCGGCGCGCGCATCTATGCGACGATCGACGCCATCGGCGGCGACCGTGGCTCGCGCGACGAGGGCCGGCTGGAAGCTCGGCTTGATCGTCTCGCTGAAGGCGCGGATGCCGAGGGAACCGTCGTGTTCTCCGGCGCATCGGGTGCCCATGAGGCTACGGCGCGCGAAAAGGCATGGCTCGGCCAGCGTTTTGCCGGCAGCGCGGTACGCGGCTACAGCGCCGTGACGGGGCAGGCGCTCGAAGCGCAGTTCCCGCTGGGCCTTGCGCTTGCCGCGCTGACCCTTGGCGCCGGTGTGAAGGTCGCTCCGTTCGATGCGAAGGCCGAGACCGCCATGGCGGCGGCCGCCAGGACGGCGGTCGTCACGACGGTCGGCCATTCGCGCGGCGAGGGCGTCGCAATTCTTTCCGCAGAGAAGTGAGGGTCCGGCCATGACGAACGCCGCTTACAGGGATCATCTGGGTCGCCCCATCGTCGCCGTCACCGGCATGGGCGTCGTTACCTCGCTCGGACAGGGTCTCAAGGACAACTGGACCGCGCTGACGGGCGGCGTCTCCGGCATCCACGGCATCACCCGCTTCCCGGTCGATGGGCTGAACACCCGCATTTCCGGCACGGTCGATTTCATCTCCGTACCCACTGAAAATCCGGTCGAGCGCTCCTATGCCTATGCCCGCGAGACGACGGACGAGGCGCTGGCGCAGGCCGGCCTCTCCGGCGACTTCGGCGGCCCGCTGTTCCTTGCCGCCCCGCCGATCGAGCCTGACTGGCGAGAGCGTTTCGAACTCGCCGATCGCGCGCCGCCGTCGCAGCGTCCGGGCGATGCCTATGACCGCTTCCTCTCCGTTCTGCGCGACAAGCCGGAACCCGCCCTGCATGAGGCCTGGGCCTTCGGCTCGATCTCCGAGCGTCTTGCCGACCGTTACGGCACGCGTGGCCTGCCGGTGACGCTGTCGACTGCCTGTGCCTCGGGTGCGACGGCCATCCAGCTTGGCGTCGAGGCGATCCGCCAGGGCCGCACCGACCGGGCGTTGACCGTCGGCACCGATGGCTCGGTAACCGCGGAAGCCCTCATCCGCTTCGCGCTGCTGTCTGCGCTTTCCACCCAGAACGATCCGCCGACCAAGGCGTCGAAGCCGTTCAGCAAGGACCGCGACGGCTTCGTCATCGCGGAGGGCGCTGCGACGCTCGTGCTGGAATCACTGGAATCGGCCATTGCCCGCGGTGCCAGGGTGCTCGGCATCCTCAAGGGCTGCGGCGAGAAGGCCGACCATTTCCACCGCACGCGCTCCTCCCCGGACGGCGGCCCGGCGATTGCGACGATCCGCGCGGCGCTGGAAGACGCCGGCATCGACGAGAGCGGCATCGGCTATATCAATGCGCACGGCACCTCGACGCCAGAGAACGACAAGATGGAGTATCTCTCCATGTCGACCGTCTTCGGCGACAAGCTGGCCGGCATCGCCGTCTCGTCCAACAAGTCGATGATCGGCCATACGCTGACGGCCGCCGGTGCGGTCGAGGCAGTCTTCTCGATCCAGACCATGCTGACCGGGACGCTCCCGCCGACCATCAACTACACAAACCCTGACCCGACGATCCAACTGGACGTCGTGCCGAACGTGAAGCGCGACAAGCAGGTTTCGGCGGTTCTCTCCAACTCCTTCGGCTTCGGCGGCCAGAACGCCAGCCTCGTGATGACGGCCGAGCCGGCCTGATAGGAACAAGACAATGCGTGCCCTCCAGCTTCTCGACGACCGCAAGCTCGAACTGACCGATATCCCGGAACCCGAGGCCCCCGGCCCGGGCGAAGTGACGCTGCGCGTCAAGGCCGTCGCGCTCAACCATATCGACGTCTGGGGCTGGCGCGGCATGGCGTTCGCCAAGCGCAAGATGCCGCTGGTCATCGGCGCGGAAGCCGCCGGCGTCGTCGAAACGCTTGGTCCGGGTGTCTCGAATGTACTGCCCGGCCAGCTCGTCTCGATCTACGGCGCGCGCACCTGCGGTCTTTGCAAGCCCTGCCGCGAGAAGCGCGACAATCTCTGCGAACATGTCGGCGGTGTGCACGGTTTCCATCTCGATGGCTTCGCGCAGGAGAAGGTGAACCTTCCCGCCCGCCTGCTCGTCCCGGCACCGCCCGGCGTGGATGCGGTCGCGGCAGCCCTTGCGCCTGTCACCTTCGGCACGGTCGAGCACATGCTGTTCGATAATGCCAAGCTTCAGCCCGGTGAAACGATCCTCGTCCACGCCGGCGGCTCTGGGATCGGCACGGCGGCGATCCAGCTTGCCAAGAAGATCGGCTGCACCGTCATCACCACCGTCGGCTCGAACGACAAGATCGAGAAGGCCAAGGCGCTTGGTGCCGACCACGTCATCAACTACCGCGAGGACCGTTTTGAAGGCGTCGTTCGCAAGCTGACGAAGAAGAAGGGCGTCGATGTCGTCTTCGAACATGTCGGCAAGGACACCTGGGCAGGCTCCATGCTTTGCATGAAGCGCGGCGGCCGTCTCGTCACCTGCGGTTCCACCTCTGGCGTCTCCACCGACATGAACCTGATGATGCTGTTCCAGCAGCAGCTCAAGCTGCTCGGCTCCTTCGGTTGCCGCATGGAGAACATGGCGGATGCCATGCAAAAGATGGCGCAGGGCATCGTTCATCCGGTCATCGACACGGAAGTGACCTTCGACGGCATCGCGACCGCGCTGGAACGCATGGAGTCGCGCCAGATCTTCGGCAAGATCGTCCTCAGACTGGATTGATCCGATGAAGATGCTCGTCACACGCCTCGTCCTGGCGCTGCGCAACACCAAGGACTGGCTGGTGGCGCAGTTCGCCTTCGGCCTGCTCAATCTGCTCAAGCTGTTTCCGGCCGACGGGGCGATCAACTTCGCCGACCGGCTGGTGCGCTGGATCGGGCCGAAGACGAGCCGGCACAAGCTGACGCTGACCAATCTGCGCAATGCCTTCCCGGAAAAGTCCGAGGTGGAGATCGAGGCGATCGCGCTCGACGCCTGGGGCAATATGGGCCGGCTTGCCGCGGAATATGTCTTCCTCGACAAGCTGTTCGATTTCGACCCGGAAAAGGCGACGCCGGGCCGCATCGAAGTCTCCGGCATTCCGCTCTTCGTGGATCTGCGCGACAATCCGCGTCCCTTCATCGTCTTCACCGCCCATAGCGGCAATTTCGAGCTGCTGCCGGTCGCGGGCGCTGCCTTCGGGCTGGATGTGACGGTGCTCTTCCGCCCGCCGAACAATCCTTACGTCGCCGAAAAGGTGTTCGAATTCCGCCGCGCGCGCATGGGCCATCTCGTGCCGTCGCACGCCGGGTCCTCGTTTACGCTGGCACGCAAGCTCGATGCCGGCGGACCGGTCGGCGTGCTCGTCGATCAGAAGTTCACCAAGGGCCTGCCGACGAAGTTCTTCGGGCGCGACGTGCAGACCAATCCGCTGCTGGCCAAGCTGGTGCGCCAGTTCAATTGCGAGGTCTATCCGGCGCGCTGCATTCGCCTGCCGGGCAATCGCTACCGGCTGGAGCTCGAACCGGCGATGGACATTCCGCGCAAAGAAAACGGTGCCGTGGATGTCGAGGCGACCGCGCAGATGCTGAACGACAAGGTCGAGCAGTGGGTGCGGGAATATCCTGGCCAATGGCTCTGGTATCATGACCGCTGGAACATCAAGCGCACGCTTATTACTTGAGTGCTTATGATTTCTTTCTTTGCGCTCAAAACTGAACGCATTCATTATTCGCAAAATATACAATTTTATCAAATATGGGTTTGACATCTTTCCCCGCGCTGTTACCATTTTGCTAATGTAAGCGCTTTGGACAGCGGAATTCGGTGAGGTGACGGTCAAAATCCTATCTTATTTCCGGACGGATTGAATAATGTAAGTGATCAAATTGCTGTAGATTTCAGCAATTCAGGGAGCATGAATTGAAAGCTCTTGTAGAGTTGTTCTGGTTTAAGTATTCGCAACTTCAGCATGCAGTAAAGACTGGAAACGAGAGACTCGTTTCCATGCTGGACAGGGAAATCGAACCGGCTCTGGCAACCGTGCTGCACAAGGAGGCGACAGACGCTTCCGAACTCAAGATCCAGTTCCAGTTCGTGGTGGATCTGCTTCGCGAAGAGGCGGAGGACAAGGCCTGCGTGCTCCGGCAGGCGCATAATTTCAAACTCCTTCTGGACCGCTATTTCGGCAACGGCGAGGCCGCACGGCCCTTCCGCGTGGAATTGCCCGAAACCGGACGCCCGATCATGTCGCCGCGCGTGGTGGAGGACGGCCTGATCAACGAGGCGATCCTCGACAGCCTGCCGGACCGCGTGGCGGTCGTCACGACGGATTATCGCTATCTCTACTCCAACCCGCTCAATGCGCGCAGTTTCAGCGAGAAACCCATCGATCTCGTCGGCCGGCACGTCGTCGAATTCATCGGCGTCCAGCGCTTCGAAGGCCGCGTGAAACGACATCTGGACCGCTGCTTTGCCGGCGAGATCGTCGAATACGACTATCTCTCGCCACGGCGCGGCTCGGCGATCACGCGTTGCCGCATGACGCCGTGCATGTCGGCCGCCGGACATGTGCTGGGCGCTATCCTCGTCTTGCAGGACGTGCTTGAAACACGCGGACCGATTGCGGCCTGAGCCCTAGGATGCCAGCCGGTCTGCGCGCAGCATGAACTGCTGTTCGAAGGCGATGTGACGCCGGATCGATTCGAAGAAGCCGCGGAGCATATAGCCTGCGGCTTCTGCGTTGACCGTGCCGTCGCCGCTGCCGAGCCGTGTCAGCGTGTCGGTCAGCTCTTCGGCAAAACACTCGTCCTCGACATGCTCGAACTTCAGTCGGGCAATGGAGGAGGCAAGCTCGTTATTGTCGGATGCCTGCCGTTCCAGCAACGGAAAGACGGTTTCCTCTTCATAGCGATGTACGCCGTTCACGAGTGGAATCAGTGACTTGGCGGCATAGATGCATTTCTGCCGGTTGATGTTGGCCGGCAGGCTGTCGGCGATCTCCTCGAGCGCCGCGCAGAGCGTCAATTGCGCGTCATGGGCTTTTTTCAGCCAGTCGAGCGAAGCGGCATCCGTCGGGCGATCCGAAAGCAGCCGGGCAATATTGTTGTAATCCGTCATCTTGTTTCCCTCGTTGGGGGGAGGCCGCGGCATCCGACGACGCGCGGCTGCGTCAACCTGTCCTTTGATGCCGCCGGCTTCCTTCCTCCGCCTTGATCCACATCAAGGATGCCTCCGCGCGCATCTGCGAAGGCTCAACTGAACGCAAAGGCCGATTCCGCTCGGGAGCCGGCCGATGCGGGACCTTGACGAGTTGGGGGATGCCAACGTGAAATACATGACAGAAACGATTGTCCTGGCGGTCGGCGCGTTCCTCGCGCTGCTCGGCGCGGCCTTCGCGCAGGACAGGCTCTTCGAGGCCCATATGTGGGTCCTCTTCTTCGTGCTGCTGGCCAGCACGCTCGTGATGGTGCGGCGCGTTTCCTTCGCGCCAGCCGTCGCCGTCGCATCCTCCGGGGACGACGGCTATTTCGACGACGTCATCAAATACGGCGTCATCGCCACGGTGTTCTGGGGCGTCGTCGGCTTTCTGGTCGGCGTGGTCATCGCGCTCCAACTGGCCTTTCCCGATCTCAACATCGAGCCCTGGCTGAATTTCGGCCGCACGCGGCCGCTGCACACCTCGGCGGTCATCTTCGCCTTCGGCGGCAATGCGCTGATCGCCACCTCGTTCTATGTCGTGCAGCGCACCTCGCGCGCCCGCCTGTTCGGCGGCAATCTCGGCTGGTTCGTGTTCTGGGGCTACCAGCTCTTCATTGTCATGGCCGCCACCGGCTATCTGCTCGGCATCACGCAGGGCAGGGAATATGCCGAGCCGGAATGGTATGTCGACTTATGGCTGACCGTCGTGTGGGTCGCCTATCTCATCGCCTTCCTCGGCACCATCATCACCCGCAAGGAACCGCACATCTATGTGGCGAACTGGTTCTTCCTGTCGTTCATCGTGACGGTGGCCATGCTGCACATCGTCAACAACCTGGCCGTCCCGGTCTCGTTCCTCGGCGTCAAAAGCTACTCGGCCTTCTCGGGCGTGCAGGATGCGCTGACCCAATGGTGGTACGGCCACAATGCCGTGGGCTTCTTTCTGACGGCCGGCTTCTTGGGCATGATGTACTATTTCGTGCCCAAGCAGGTGAACCGTCCGGTCTATTCCTACCGCCTGTCGATCATCCACTTCTGGGCGCTGATCTTCATGTATATCTGGGCCGGTCCGCACCACCTGCACTATACGGCGCTGCCGGACTGGGCGCAGACGCTCGGCATGGTCTTCTCGATCATGCTCTGGATGCCCTCGTGGGGCGGCATGATCAACGGCCTGATGACGCTCTCGGGCGCCTGGGACAAAATCCGCACCGACCCGATCGTGCGCATGATGGTCATGGCCATCGCCTTCTACGGCATGGCGACCTTCGAGGGGCCGATGATGTCGATCAAGTCGGTCAATTCGCTCAGCCACTATACGGACTGGACCATCGGTCACGTGCATTCGGGTGCGCTCGGCTGGAACGGCCTCATCACCTTCGGCGCGATCTACTTCCTCGTTCCGAAGCTGTGGAAGCGCGAGCGGCTCTACTCGATCCGCATGGTCAACTGGCACTTCTGGCTCGCCACCCTCGGCATCGTCGTCTACGCGGCCGTCATGTGGGTCGCCGGCATCCAGCAGGGCCTGATGTGGCGTGAATACGACGCGCAGGGCTTCCTGGTCTATTCGTTCGCCGAAACGGTCGCCGCCATGTTCCCGTACTACGTGCTGCGTGCCGTCGGCGGTGGGTTGTTCCTCCTGGGTGCGCTCATCATGGCCTACAACGTGACCATGACAATCCTCGGCTATCAGCGTGACGAGGCCCCGATCCCGGGTGCTGCGCCCGCGCTCCAGCCGGCCGAATAGGAGGGGATACCATGTCCATTCTTGATAAACACGCCATCCTCGAACGCAATGCGACGCTTCTCCTCGTCGGCTCGCTTCTGGTCGTCACCATCGGTGGCATCGTCGAGATCGCGCCGCTGTTCTACCTGGAGAACACCATCGAGAAGGTGGAGGGCATGCGGCCTTATTCGCCGCTGGAACTCGCCGGCCGCGATATCTATGTCCGCGAAGGCTGCTACGTCTGCCACAGCCAGATGATCCGCCCCTTCCGCGACGAGGTGGAGCGTTACGGGCATTATTCGTTGGCGGCGGAGTCGATGTACGACCATCCGTTCCAGTGGGGCTCGAAGCGCACGGGGCCGGATCTCGCCCGCGTCGGCGATCGCTACTCGAACGAGTGGCACGTCCAGCACCTGATCGAGCCGCGCTCGGTCGTGCCGGAATCGGTGATGCCGAGCTACGCCTTCCTCAAGGAAACGCCGCTCGAGGTGAAGACCGTCTCGATGCATCTCTCGGCCAACCGCGCCGTCGGCGTGCCCTATACGGACGAGATGCTGGAGAATGCCGAGGCCGATATGAAGGCGCAGGCTGATCCGAATGCCGATACATCCGGCATCGAGGCCCGCTATCCCAAGGCCAAGCTCGGCGATTTCGACGGCGACCCGGCGAAGCTCACCGAAATGGATGCGCTCGTCGCCTATCTGCAGATGCTCGGCACCCTGGTGGACTTCTCCACCTATGACGATGCCGCCGGTTACCGCTGAGGAGGCTGTCCATGGAAACCTATACCGCCATGCGCCACTTCGCCGACAGCTGGGGCCTTCTCGGCATGACGCTGTTCTTCCTGGCCGTCGTCGTCTTCACCCTTCGCCCCGGTGGCCGAAAGGCCGCCGAGCGGGCCGCTGAAATCCCTCTCAAGGAGGACTGATCATGGCCGAGAAACATATCGACGAAATCTCGGGCGTCGAAACCACCGGCCACGAATGGGACGGCATCCGCGAATTGAACAACCCGATGCCGCGCTGGTGGGTCTGGACGTTCTACATGACGATCCTCTGGGCCATCGGCTACACCATCGCCTTTCCGGCCTGGCCGCTGATCTCGGATACCACGAAGGGCATGCTCGGCTGGTCGAGCCGCGCCGATATCGCGACGGAACTCGCCGAGGCGAGGCAGGCGCAATCGGCCTTCACCGATCGCATCGCCAAATCCTCGTTGCAGGAGATCATGGCCGATCCGCAGCTTTCGCAGTTCGCCATCTCGGGCGGCGCCTCGGCCTTCAAGGTCAACTGCGCGCAGTGCCATGGCTCGGGTGCGGCGGGTGGTCCCGGCTTCCCGAACCTCAACGACGACGACTGGGTCTGGGGCGGCTCGGTGGAGGATATCTACCAGACCATCGCCCACGGCATCCGCCATCCCGGCGATGACGAGACCCGCATCTCGGAAATGCCGGCCTTCGGCGACATCCTCGAGCCCGACCAGATCAAGCAGGTCGCCGCCTATGTCGTTAGCCTGACCGGCGCGCCGTCGGATGTCGCCCTCGTCGAGCCCGGCAAACAGGTCTTCGCCGACAACTGCGCGGCCTGCCATGGCGAGGACGCCAAGGGCAACCGCGAGATGGGCGCGCCCAACCTTGCCGATGCCATCTGGCTGAAGGGCGAAGGGGAAACGGCCATCGCCGCACAGGTCCGTTCGCCCAAACACGGCGTCATGCCCGCCTGGCTGCCCCGCCTCGGCGAGCCCGCCGTCAAGCAGCTCGCCGTCTTCGTCCACGCGCTGGGTGGCGGCGAGTGATCTGCCGGAAGAGAGCAAACACAAAGGCCGCGGTTTCCGCGGCCTTTTTCATGCCACCACCATGTTCCGGCCCGCCGATTTCGCCCGGTAGAGATTGCGGTCGGAGGCGGCGAGGGCTTCGGCCGGGTTGAAGCGGGGCGCGCAGTGGAAGGCGCCGATGCTGATTCCGAGGGGGATGCGCTGGCCGGAGGGCGAGAAGAGGTCGATGGCTTCCACCGCCTCGCGCACCGTCTGGGAATGGTCGAGCATGCGGTCCGGCGACGCGGCATGCAGGAAGATCGCAAACTCTTCGCCGCCAAGCCGCCCGACGATATCGCCCTCCTGCGCAAGCCCCGAGAGCAGGGCGCCGACAAGGCCGAGCGCCTCATCGCCCGTCGCATGGCCGAACCGGTCATTGACCGACTTGAAATGGTCGACGTCGAGGAACAGCAGGCCGCCATGCATGCCGGCCTGGCTTGCTGCCTCCAGCTCGGCCATGAAGGTCGCGCGGTTGAGCAGGCCGGTGAGCGCATCGCGCTGCGCCTGATGTTGCAGGCGGGCGTAGGCCTCGGCCAGTTCGTCGCGGGCAGCCGCGAGCGCCGTATTGGCCGAACGCAGTTTTTCGCCGAGGTAGAAATGCGCGAAGGAGGCGGGGATGGAAATGACGATCGGGCAGACGATCGTCATGACGAGCCCGGCGCCGGCGACCCTGCCGCCCATCAGCGGCACGAAGGCGAAGCTGATGAGAAGCGACGCCAGTGTGGAGAGCACGGCGACCGCCAATGTCTTGCCGATGATTGTGTACATGAAACAGGCCCGCGTTCGGTTGATCGCAGGCCTGCCATAGGAGCGTCCGATTGAAAAAGCCTGAATTCCTTCATTAAAAGGCGTAAAGGCGATCACATTGACGTTAGGGAAGGGGAATTACCGGTCGGACCAGACCGCCAGCTCGTAGCCGTCGGGGTCGGCGAATTGGAAACGCCGGCCGCCGGGGAAGGAGAAGATCGGCTTTTCGATCGTCCCGCCGGCTTTTTCGACTCGGCTCAGCGCGTTTTCCAGGTCATCGGCAAACAGGATAACGAGCGGCCCACCCTTGGCGGAGACCGGTGCCAGCGTCGTGAAGCCGCCGGTGAGGCGGCCGTCCTGGAATTCGCAGTATTCCGGACCATAATCGGTGAAGGTCCAGCCGAAAGCGCTGCCGTAGAAGGCCTTGCTCCTCGCGATATCGGCGACGTTGAACTCGATATAGTCGATCTTGCGATCGGCACCCTTGCCACTCATCGCGGGTTCTCCTTGTCTTCTATCACTCTCTTCAGCGTCTCGAGGTCGCGGGCGATATGGGCCGCATCCTTCTCGAAGGCTGCATCGTCCATATCCGGCTGGCGCAGCAGCGTGAACATCACTTCCGCCCCGTCGCCGTTCGGCACGACCCGCAGCGCGTTGTCGACCACGAGGCCATCCGGCATCGTCACCCGATGGTCGATGACGCCGAAATCGTTTTCCGGTGCGAACCGCACACGCACATTGCCGATCGGGCCGCCATCGGCGATCCAGTGCTCGCCGTCGCGCGTCAAGCCGGCGGCGAGCCCGGAGGCCCAGAGCGGCATGTTCTCCGGCCGGGCTGCGAAGGCATAGACTGCGCGCCAATCGCGCTCGATGGTCCGGTGGATGATGCGGGCGGCGGAGGTGGTCATCGGTCGTCTCCTGTTGAGGCGATCCTACGCGACCGGACGCCGAAGTCTTGAACGAAACGGACAATCAGCCGCGCATCTGGCGCAGAATTTCACCGGGCGTCAGGCCGGTCAGGGAGAGCACGTCGCGGCTCATATGGGCCTGGTCGGCAAAGCCGGTTTCTGCCGCAAGCTCTGCAAGTGCGCTATCGTGCTCGCCGATCCGGCCAAGCAGCTTTTGAAGCCGCAGGATACGCACCAGCGTCTTGGGGCCATAGCCGAACTCGGCTGTGCTGATGCGCCGCAGGGTGCGTTCCGTCACCCCAAGGGCTGCGGCAATGCCCTCCGTCGGCAGGCGCATGCACAGTGCCTCGAGTGCTCCCGCATCGCGGCGTATAGCCGGCAGATCGCGCATTTCCGAAGCGAAAACCTCTCGCAGCAGCCGCAGCCGTTTGATCGGACCATCGGCGGCCAGCAGGCGCTCATGGTGGGCGTTGAAGCCGCCCGGCCGCAGATCGTCGAAGGCGACGACCTTGCCGGTGAGCGCATCGAGATCGCAGCGCAGCAGGTGACGCGCAATGCCTGGCCTGAAGCGCAGGCCGAGGATGGTCGCACCGGGGCGCATCGGTGGAAAGGCGGCCGTGCGGTCCGGCCCGGCGATCATGAAGCCGCTCTCCGTCCAAAGCAGATCGACGCAGCCATCCGGCACCACGGCGACGCGTGCGGCAACGCTTTCAAACGGCGCGCTGTGCAGCCAGGCGCAGCGAACAGCATCGGCAAGCACGCCGCCGATTGCGAATTCGCGGTAGTCGCCATAGCGTTTGGCCAGGATCGT
The DNA here is from genome assembly GCF_049199205.1 of Shinella sp. M31. Taxonomy (NCBI): domain Bacteria; kingdom Pseudomonadati; phylum Pseudomonadota; class Alphaproteobacteria; order Hyphomicrobiales; family Rhizobiaceae; genus Shinella; species Shinella sp. M31. The sequence goes on from NZ_JBLZPH010000042.1 coordinate 55,119, forward strand.
CTCCGTCATTCGTGTCCTTTCGTGCGGCAACCCGCCACGCCGCGCTCTCATCAAAACTTGACGCAGATCAACGATGGCATGGACCGTTGGCGTCATTGTGATGGCACAACGACAGGTGCGGCCGAGTCCCATGCAGAACAATACCACCACCCTCTACACGTCCATCGAACGCCACGATGCGGAGCCCGTCAACTCGGCAAAGGTACGCAAGCCGCTTTACGAGAAGCGCAGAAAGATTTTTCCCAAGCGCGCGGAGGGCCGTTTCCGGCAGTTCAAGTGGCTGGTCATGCTGGTCACGCTCGGCATCTACTACCTGACGCCGTGGATCCGCTGGGATCGCGGTCCGCATGCGCCCGATCAGGCGGTGCTGGTCGATCTTGCCGGCCGGCGCTTCTATTTCTTCTTCATCGAAATCTGGCCGCAGGAATTCTTCTTCGTCGCGGGCCTGCTCGTCATGGCCGGTTTCGGGCTGTTTCTCGTCACCTCAGCGGTCGGCCGGGCCTGGTGCGGCTATGCCTGTCCGCAGACCGTCTGGGTCGATCTCTTCCTCGTCGTCGAGCGGGCGATCGAGGGCGACCGCAATGCGCGCATCAAGCTCGATACCGGCCCGTGGACGCTTAACAAGGTCTGGAAGCGTGTCAGCAAACATGCCGTCTGGCTGGTGATCGCGGTTGCGACCGGCGGTGCGTGGATCTTCTACTTCGCCGATGCGCCGACGCTGCTCGTCAATTTCGCGACCTTGCAAGCCCCGCCCGTTGCCTACATCACGGTCGCGATCCTGACCGCGACCACCTACATTTTCGGCGGACTGATGCGCGAGCAGGTCTGCACCTATATGTGCCCGTGGCCGCGCATCCAGGCGGCGATGCTCGATGAAAGCTCGCTCGTCGTCACCTACAACGACTGGCGCGGCGAACCGCGCAGCCGCCATGCCAAGAAGGCCGTGGCGGCAGGCGAAAGTGTCGGCGATTGCGTGGATTGCAATGCCTGCGTCGTCGTCTGTCCCATGGGCATCGATATCCGCGACGGCCAGCAGATGGAGTGCATCACCTGCGCGCTGTGCATCGATGCCTGCGACAACGTCATGGACAAGATCGGCAAGGAGCGCGGCCTCATCGCCTATGCGACCTTGTCGGACTATGCCGCCAACATGGCGCTGGCGACATCGAACGGCACCGAGACGATCGACCCCAAGCGCGTGCGCGATGCTGAAGGCAGGTTCAGCGACAGGATCCGGCATTTCGACTGGCGCATCATCTTCCGCCCCCGCACGCTTCTCTATTTCGGGATCTGGTCGCTGGCCGGTCTTGCGCTGCTCTTCGCGCTCCTGTCGCGCGACCGGCTGGATCTCAACGTCATCCATGATCGCAATCCGCAATTCGTCGTGGAATCGGATGGTTCGATCCGCAACGGCTACGCCGTGAAGCTGCTCAACATGATCCCCGAGCCGCGCGTCATCACCGTCTCGATCGAAGGGATGCCGGGCGCGACCATGAAAATCGCCGGCCACGACGGCGCCGACAATCGCAGTGTCGATGTGCCTGTCGATCCGGACAAGGTGACGGCGCTGCGCGTCTTCGTCACCCTTCCCAAGGAGAAGCTTGCCGAAGCTTCCGAGGGGTTCCAGATCATCGCCGAGGACCGGCAGGGCCACGAGCGTGACGTTTATTCCGCCAATTTCAACACGCCGGGAGCAAAGTGATGGCCACTGAGAACAAACAACAGCAGGGCTTCGTCTTCACCGGCTGGCATATGCTCGGCGGCATGGTGCTGTTCTTCGGAACGATCATCACTGTGAACCTCATCATGGCCTGGAACGCCTCGCACAGCTGGAGCGGGCTGGTGGTGCCGAACACCTATGTCGCCAGCCAGCAGTTCAACGGCAAGGTCGCCGAGGCCAAGGCCTTTGCCGCGAGCGGCATCGAAGGCAATCTGGTGATCGAGGGCGGGCGCATCACCTACCGTGTCGCGGACGCCAAGGGCGAACCCGTCGTTGCCAACGACATCGCCGCGACCTTCAAGCGCCCGGTCGATGAGCGCGAGGATTTTACGCTGGCGCTCATCCCGAAGGGGCCGGGGCTGTTCGTTGCCGAACGCGATATCATGCCCGGCCAATGGATCATCGATATCAGCACCAAGCGTGACGGCACGAAGGTTTTTCACCAGACCGTGCGCACCGTCGTTGCGGGAGGCGTGAAATGAGCTGCTGCGCGCCCGGCACGGAAGGCATTCTGGATGCGGAACGCGCCAATCACGCGCTGCCGTCGTCCGAGGAGCTGACGCTGGCCAGCCGCCCGCTCGGCGAGGGGCTGCGCCAGAGCGATCTCAGCGTGCCGGGCGTGCATTGCGGCACCTGCATCACGACTGTCGAAGGCGTGGTGAGTGCGCTGCCGGAAGTGGTGCGTGCCCGCGTCAATCTCTCCACGCGCCGCGTTTCTGTGGTCTGGAAGGAAGAGGTCGCCGGCCGACGTACCGATCCACAGACCATCGCCGCCGCCATCGCCGCGACGGGTTACGACACGCATCTCTTCGCGCTCGGCGCGGAGGGCGATGACCGCCTGCGCAGCCAGTTGATCCGCGCCGTCGCTGTCGCCGGCTTCGCGGCGACCAACATCATGCTGCTGTCGGTCTCCGTCTGGTCGGGCGCGGAGGATGCAACGCGCGATCTCTTCCACTGGATTTCCGCCTTCATCGCCGGCCCGACGCTGATCTATTCCGGCCGCTTCTTCTACAAGTCGGCTTGGAACGCGCTGCGCCACGGCCGCACCAATATGGATGTGCCGATCGCGCTCGCCATCACGCTGTCCTATGCGGTCTCGCTCTGGGAGACGCTGAACAGCGCCAAACACGCCTGGTTCGACGCCACCGTCAGCCTCTTGTTCTTCCTGCTGATTGGCCGCACGCTCGATCACGTCATGCGCGACCGCGCCCGCTCGGCCATAACGGGCCTTGCCCGCCTTTCGCCGCGCGGCGCCATGGTCGTGCGCCCGGATGGCAGCCGCGACTATCGCCCCGTCGAGGACATCGCCGTCGGCGAACACCTTTCCATCGCCGCGGGTGAGCGCATTCCCGTCGATTGCCGCGTGCTCTCGGGGCTAAGCGATGTCGATCGCTCCATCGTCAACGGCGAGAGCGATCCGCTCGCTGCGCAGCCCGGCACGCAACTGGAGGCCGGGGCGATGAACCTCACTGGCTCGCTGCTGGCGGAGGCGGTCGCGACCGCACGCAATTCCTTCCTGTCGGAAGTCATCGGCCTAATGGAGGCCGCTGAAGGGGGCAGGGCGCGTTACCGGCGCATCGCTGACCGTGCCGCCCAGATCTATTCGCCGGCCGTGCATCTCCTGGCGCTCGTCTCGTTCCTCGGCTGGGGTTTTTATGACGGCGACTGGAAGCATGCCATGCTGGTCGCCATCGCGGTCCTTATCATCACCTGTCCCTGTGCGCTCGGCCTTGCCGTGCCGGTCGTTCAGGTCGTGGCGGCCGGTCGGCTGTTTGCCGGCGGCGTGATGGTCAAGGACGGCTCGGCCATGGAGCGCCTTGCCGAAATCGATACCGCTGTCTTCGACAAGACCGGCACGCTAACCCTCGGAAAGCCGCGCCTCGTCGATCGCGACAAGCTCAACCGCGCCAATCTCGCACTCGCCGCCGCCCTTGCCGCCCATTCGCGCCACCCGCTCTCGCTCGCCCTCGCCGGTGCCGGCAGCGGCCCGATGCCGGTCATCGACGCCGTCAGGGAAGTCGCCGGTGGTGGCCTTCAGGCGGAAACCCCGCAAGGCCTGCTGCGCTGCGGCAACCGCGCCTTTGCCGCCGGCAAGGCCGTGGAGGGCGAGGAGGGGCATGGGCTTTCGGAAGTCGTTTTGTCCTGCGATGGCGTGGTGCTGGAAACCTTCCGCTTCGAGGATGCCGTGCGCACCGGAGCCGGCGAGGCGATCAGCGCTCTGGAGCGCGATGGCGTCGACATGGCGATCCTGTCCGGCGACCGCGCGCCCGCCGTCGGCCGCATTGCCGGTGCGCTGGGCATCGCCCGCTGGCGCGCTGCGCTCTCGCCGCGCGAGAAGACCGAAGCCGTCGCAGCATGCGCCGCCAGCGGCCACCGCGTGCTGATGGTCGGCGACGGCATCAACGATGCGCCGGCGCTCGCCGCTGCCCATGTCTCGATGGCACCCGCGACGGCGGCGGATGTCGGCCGGCAGGCCGCCGATTTCGTCTTCCTGCATGAAAGCCTGGAGGCCATACCCTTCGCCTATGAGACCGCGCGCCGTGCCGGCCATCTCATTCGCCAGAATTTCGCGCTCGCCGTCGGCTACAATGTCGTCGCCGTGCCGATCGCCATTCTCGGCCATGCTACGCCGCTGATTGCCGCCATCGCCATGTCCACATCCTCGATCATCGTGGTGGTCAATTCGCTTCGCCTGCGCGGCCGACTGCCGGCTTTTGCGGCGCGCGCCGCGGATGAGGCCCGTCCGGTCAAGCCCCTGGTGCAAGCCGCATGAACACGCTGATCTTCCTCATTCCCATCGCGCTCTTCCTCGGAGCACTTGGCCTCGGAGCCTTCCTCTGGTCGCTGAGGAGCGGCCAGTACGACGACGTCGAAGGAGCGGCCTGGCGGGTGCTCGACGATGGCGATGACCGGCCGGGACGGTGATTCAAACTATTCCAAAAACGCTGTTTCACCAAACATTTGCTTGTCGTAAATCGATTTGAATGCCAAAACACCAGCGCTGGAGCACAGCTCCCAAATGCTCTTTTTGCGCGGCGTTTTCGGTATAGGTCCGGAAAATTTCCCCCGCCGCGCCATCCTACGGAGGTATGAACGTGGCACAGGCGGAAATCGGGCTTATCGGTCTCGGTGTTATGGGATCGAACCTTGCGCTCAACATTGCCGAGAAGGGCAACACGATCGCGGTGTTCAACCGCACGGTCGCGCGCACCAAGGAATTCTACGAGGAGGCCGGCGACCTCAAGGGCCAGATCGTGCCCTGCGAGACGATCGAAGAGTTCGTCGCCGCCATCCGCCCGCCGCGCCCGATCATCATCATGATCCAGGCCGGTGCGGCCGTGGACCAGCAGATGGAACTGCTGCGCCCGTACCTCGAAAACAACGACATCATGATCGATGCCGGCAATGCCAACTTCCGCGATACGATGCGCCGCTTCGATGCGCTGAAGGATTCGGGCCTGACCTTCATCGGCATGGGCGTTTCCGGCGGTGAAGAGGGCGCGCGCCACGGCCCCTCCATCATGGTCGGCGGCACGGAAGCCTCCTGGAAGCGCGTCGAGAAGGTGCTGACCTCGATCTCCGCCAAGTACAACGACGATCCGTGCGTCGCCTGGCTCGGCGAAAACGGCGCCGGCCACTTCGTCAAGACCATCCATAACGGCATCGAATATGCCGACATGCAGATGATCGCCGAGATCTACGGCATCCTTCGCGACGGCCTGAAGATGAGCGCGTCGGAGATTGCCGACGTCTTTGCCGAGTGGAACAAGGGCCGCCTCGAATCCTACCTCATCGAGATTTCTGCAAAGGTGCTGGCCGCCAAGGACCCGATTGCCGGTGGCCCGATGGTCGACATGATCCTCGACAAGGCCGGCCAGAAGGGCACGGGAAAATGGTCCGCCATCGAAGCCCAGAACATGGGTGTGCCGGCGACCGGCATCGAGGCCGCCGTTGCCGCCCGTTCCATCTCGTCTTTCAAGAGCGAGCGTGAAGCGGCTGAAAAAATCCTCGGCCTGCCGGACGTGCCCGCCCTCTCGGTTGCCGACAAGGCCGCCTTCATCAAGGATCTGGAAAGCGCGCTTCTCGCCGGCAAGATCGGCGCCTATGCGCAGGGCTTTGCCGTGATGGCCGCCGCCTCGAAGGAATATAACTGGAACCTGCCGATGCCGACGATCGCCAAAATCTGGCGCGCCGGCTGCATCATCCGCTCGCAGTTCCTCGACGAGATCACCAGCGCCTTCACCAAGGCGCCGGATGCGGCGAACCTTATCGTCACCCCGGCCTTCGCCACGATGGTCAAGGACACCGACGCGGCGCTCCGCCGCGTCGTCTCCGCCGCCGCGCTGCATGGCCTGCCGGTCCCGGCACTCGCCTCGGCGCTCGGCTATTTCGACAGCTATCGTCGCGGCCGCGG
>NZ_JBLZPH010000042.1:61392-63601 GCF_049199205.1 Shinella sp. M31
TTGCGTGTCAGATCTGTTCCGTCGCGATCGGATAGCTCAACGTCTGAAGCTCTTCCGGCGGAATGCCCTCGATGCGGGCGATGACCGCCTTGGCAAGCTCCCGGCCGGCAAGTCGGATATCCTCGCGCATGGTCGCGACCTCCGGCCGCAGCCATTGCAGGAACATGTGCGGCTCCTTGGAGACCATGTCGACGTCGTGGCCGAGCTTCTTGCCGGTTGCCTCCAGCGCCGCGATGAGCGCCACCGCGCCCCCGCCGCTGCCCGCGACGATGCCGTCGGGGGCATCCGGGCCGCTGAACAGGATTTCGGCGGCCTTGCGGATATCGACGAGATTGTTGTCGAGATTGACGGTGTTGAACGGAATGGCCGTCGCGCCGAAATCGCGAACGCCGCGTTCAAAACCGCCATGCATATGCAGGTAGAAGGTCAGATAAGGCGGCGGCTGAAGCAGCACGAGGCGCTTGCGGCCCATTTCGGTGAGCTTGCGTACGGCCTCATAGGCAAAGCGCTCGTTGTCGAAGTCGTGGTAGGGGTGGACGAGCCCCATTTCCGTGCGGCCATGCGTCACGAAGGGAAAATTGCGCTCCATCATCAGCGCGACGCGCGGGTCCTTCGGCTCGGTGCGCGAGATGATGACGCCATCGGCCGCGCCCGTTTCCAGAACATAGCGCACAGGATCGAGCGCGTTGCCCTGGGTTCGGTAGGGCGTCACGACCAAATGATACTGAGTCGAGGCGAGGATCTCCGAGATGCCGATTACCATCGGGCTCGTCAGGCCCATGATCTCTTCCTCAAGGCTGAGGATCAGGCTGATGACATTGGTCTTGCCGGTGCGAAGACGCACGCCTGCGCGGTTTGGCTGATAGCCGATCTGCCGCGCAACGAGGCGCACGCGCTCCTTCGTCTCGGCGCTGATGTCGGAAGCGTCTTTCAGGGCGCGGGAAACGGTGGTGATGCCGAGACCGGTCATGAAGGCGATCGTCTTCAGCGTCGGCCGTTCATTGGGGGGCGGAAGCGCTGCCGCCTGGCCTTCGCTCTTCTTGTTGTCCATCCCCTGCCTGCACCTCTCCATATGAGCGGCCGGTTATACATTTTTTAACCCCGGCCGCTACTCCCTCCCGAAGCTGGCTATAAATCTGTAACGATACAGGTGTTTTGTCGAGGTGAAATTTCCTGAAATTTGCAGATGCAGTTATTTGTGCAGCCTATTGCGCCGCAAACCGATAATTTATGCGGTTGCGAAGCCTGCATCACAAGGCTGATTGTGAATTGTGGAATATATCCTTTAAATTCAAATGCTTATTTATATTTCTCTTTGCTTTTCGAGGCCGAGTTTCGCACAATAAGTTGCCGTTAAAATAAGCGTTTGAAAGAAATCTTGCATTAATTCTCCATGCCCTGTTGCGCGATTAAATCGATTGGACTAGGTTTTTCCGGCAACGTTTCAGTGAGGGAGGAGAACTCATGAAAATTCGCTCTATGGCTGCTGTCCTGGCAGCGACCGTGGTCCTGCCGTTCGCCGCAGCCAATGCGACCGATCTGGAAGTGACCCATTGGTGGACGTCCGGCGGGGAGGCCGCGGCGGTCGCCGAACTGGCAAAGGCATTCGATGCGACGGGCAACAAGTGGGTGGACGGCGCGATTGCCGGCTCCGGCGGCACGGCGCGTCCGATCATGGTCAGCCGCATCACCGGCGGCGACCCGATGGGCGCCACGCAGTTCAACCACGGTCGCCAGGCCGAGGAACTGGTCGAGGCCGGCCTGATGCGCGACCTGACCGATGTCGCGACCAAGGAAAAGTGGAAAGAGATCATCAAGCCGGCGAGCCTGCTCGACAGCTGCACGATCGACGGCAAGATCTATTGCGCGCCGGTCAATATCCATTCTTGGCAGTGGCTGTGGCTGTCCAATGCCGCCTTCGAGAAGGCGGGCGTGGCGGTTCCGAAGAACTGGGATGAGTTCGTCGCGGCCGGTCCGGCGCTGGAAAAGGCCGGCATCGTTCCGCTGGCCGTCGGCGGTCAGCCCTGGCAGGCAGCCGGCGCCTTCGACGTGCTGATGGTCGCCATCGCCGGCAAGGACACCTACTACAAGGTCTTCAAGGACAAGGACGAGGACGTCGCCGCCGGTGCCGAGATCGGCAAGGTCTTCAAGGCTGCCGACGATGCCCGCCGCATGTCCAAGGGCACCAATGTGCAGGACTGGAACCAGG
>NZ_JBLZPH010000043.1:0-251 GCF_049199205.1 Shinella sp. M31
GCGACCAGCAGCGTACCGTTGACGACGCTTGAGGCCGTGAACCTGACCCCGGTGGCGCCGTCGTCGGCATCGCTAAAGCCCAGATCGGCAGCGGTCAGCGTATAAATGCCTCCTTCAGAAACGGTGGCTTTGAGATCACCCGTCAGCTTTGGCGCATCGTTGACGGGCGTGACGGTCAGAATGAATGGCGACGTGGTTGGTACGGAGCCGTCCTCGTTACCGTCTTCGACAAGCACCTTGAACGAGGCCTT
>NZ_JBLZPH010000044.1:0-12563 GCF_049199205.1 Shinella sp. M31
GGCACCACGAGATCGATGAAATCCTTGTAGCTTTCCGGCGTTACCGTGCGTGCGAGGTTGAAGCCATCCACCTCGCCGTCGTCGATCCAGGCTTCCAGCGCATCGGCAACCTGACCGGGATCGCCGACGATAAGCGGATAGCGCCCGCCGAGCGCCATGCCCGACAGGATGGTGCGTTTCGTCCAGCCGCGTTCACGCGCCAGATCGACGGACGTCTGCACAAAATTGCCCTTGCCATAGGTGATCGGCTCGTCGAAGCCGTATTGCGAGAAATCAATACCGGTCCCGGCCGAGAAATGGGCAAGCCCGGCCTCGGGGCTCGCATGGCGCACATAGTCCTCGTACTTCTCCCGTGCCGCTTTTTCCGTACGGTCCACCACGACGGTGATGCCGGCGAAGATGCGCACGTCCTCGGCCCGCCGTCCCGCTTCCACCGCACCATGCCGGATCGCACGCGATGCCGTGCGGGCGACCGCCGTGTCGGGCGAGGAGATGAAGACGCATTCGGCATGGCGCGCGGCAAACTGCCGTCCGCGGCCGGATGTACCGGCTTGGTAGAGGACGGGCGTGCGCTGGCGGGACGGTTCGGAGAGATGATAGCCCTCCGCCTTGAAATATGGGCCCTCGTGCCGGATTTTCCGCACCTTGGCCGGATCGGCATAGACGCGCGCGGCACGGTCGCGCCGCACAGCGTCATCGTCCCAGCTGCCTTCCCACAGCGCATAGAGCAGGTCGAGGCATTCATCCGCCCGGTCATAGCGCGTGTCGTGCTCGCCAAGCGCCGCCTGGCCCACGGCGCGCGCCGCACTGTCGAGATAGCCGGTCACGATGTTCCAGCCGATGCGACCATCCGTCAGGTGATCGAGTGTCGAGAGGCGCCGGGCGAAGATATAAGGCTCCTCGGCATGGACATTGACTGTCACGCCGAAGCCGAGCCCCTTCGTCACCGCCGCCATGGCCGAGACCAGCATCAGGGGATCATTGACCGGAAGCTGGATGGATTCGCGCAGCGTCAGGTCGACGGACTGCTGGTAGACGTCATAGACCCCGACGATATCGGCGAGGAACAGACCGTCGAACAGGCCACGTTCCAGCGTCGCGGCAAGCGACGTCCAGTAGTCCAGTCTGTTATAGTCGCTCGAACGATCGCGCGGATGGGTCCAGAGGCCATGGTTGATATGGCCGACGCAGTTCATGTTGAACGCGTTGAGCAGGATTTCCTTTGCCATGGACCGGGTCAGATCCAGGAATGCAGCGGCGGCTGCACGCCGTTGAGGTAATATTGCCCGACCGCGTGGAACTTCCAGCGCACCGGATCATGCAGCGTGTGCGTGCGCGCATCGCGCCAGAAGCGGTCGAGATTGTGCACGCCGAGCGTGGAGCGCGTGCCGGCAAGCTCGAACAGCTTGTTGGCGGCGGCGAGCGCCACCTCCGTCGTCAGCACCTTGGCCTCGGCGACCGCGATCTTCGCCTTTCCGATCGTCTCGTCATTGACGTCGGCAATCGTCGCGTCGAGCTCCCGGCCGGCACGGTCCAGCAGCGCCTCGGCGGCATGCAGGCGGATCTTCAGGTCGCCGATGGCGGCGATCGTATACGGATCGTCGCCGGCGCGGTCGGAGCCGCTGTCGATCCACGGGCGGGCATGGTTGCGCACAAGATCGATGGTCGCCTCGATGGCGCCGCGGGCGATGCCGGCGTCGATGGCCGCATGGATGAGCTGGCTCTGCGGGCCGACGGCGCTCTGGTTCTCATAGACGATATGCGCCGGCAGCACGCGGCTTGCGGGAACGGCGACCTCATCGAGGATCACCGTGCCGCTTGCCGTGGTACGTTGGCCGAAGGCCGACCAGTCGTTGACGACCTCCAGCCCCGCCGCGTCGCGATCCGCGACCGCGACGACGACATGGCCCTCCTCGTCCAGCGCCACGATGGGCACGAGGTGGGCGAAGAGCGCGCCCGTCGAATAGAACTTCTTGCCCGAAACCACGAAATGACCGCCCTTGCGGACAAGCTTCGTCTCGAAGGCCTCGACAGTCTTGCCGCCGAATTCGGAGAAGGCGTTGCCAAGGCGTTTTCCGGAGAGCACCGCACCGAAGAGCTCGCGCTTCTGCGCCTCGCTGCCAGTCTGCCGGATGACGTCGATGATCTCGAAGCTGTTCTGGGCGATCTGCGTCAGGGAGGGATCGCCGGCGGCCAGCGTCGCGAAGACCCTTGCCAGCGTGACCTGCGAGACGGCGGCGCCGCCATAGTCCTTGGGAATAGTGATGCCCCAAAGCCCGCTCTGCGAAAAGAGATCGACCTCGCGGAACGGCAGCCGCCTTTCGCGGTCGCGCTCCTTCGCCTCGGCGGCGAAGAGCGGCCGGAGCTGCTCGGCAACGGCAATCGCCTCCGCATCGTCGCGGATGATATGGGCAGACGCTACCGGCGGATTGGGCAGCCAGCCCGGTTCGCCCGGCTCTGCATAGAGGGGAAGACGGGTCGCGGTGGTCGAGGTCATGGGAATGCTGCCATCATAACGGAAGGAAAGGCCGGGCTGCAGCAGGCGCAGCCCGACAGCGAAAAGCGGATATCAGAAGGCGGCGACCACCTGTCCCTTGTAGCGCTCCTGGATGAACTTCCGCGTCTCGTCACTGTTGAGCACCTTGGCGAGCTTGGCGACGCGCGGGTCGTCCTTGGTCTCCGGGCGCGTCACGAGATATTCGCTCCAGACGTTGTAGCCGTCCTGACCACGGTCGATCAGCAGCGCCTTTTCGATGTCGAGCTTCGCCTCGAACACATAGTTGCCGTTGAGCGCCGCCAGATCGACCTCGCCCAGCGCGCGCGGCAGGAGGGCGGATTCGAGTTCGACGATCTTCAGGTTCTTCGGGTTCTCGACGACGTCCTTGATGGTCGGCAGCTTGTCTTCCGGCGAGGTCAGTTCCGGCTTGCCGGAAACCTTGATCAGGCCCAGCTTCTGAAGCAGCAGCAGGCCGCGCCCGCCATTGACCGGATCGTTCGGGATCGCGACCGTCGCGCCGTCTTCGAGCTTGTCGATCGCATCGATCTTCGTCGAATAGGCGACGAAGGGCTCGATATGCACGGGCACGATCGGCACGAGTGCGGTGCCGCGCTCCTTGTTGTAGTCGTTCAGGAACGGCCTGTACTGGTAGTAGTTGGCGTCAAGTTCGCCGGAAACCAGCTGGGCGTTCGGCTGGATGTAATCCGTGAAGACGCGGATATCGAGATCGAGGCCGTCCTTGGCGAGGATCGGCTTCACGAATTCGAGGATTTCCGCATGCGGAATGGCGGTGGCGCCGACGACGAGCGTGTCGCTCGCCTTGGCCGCGCCGAAGGCGGCAAGCGCCAGGCCGGCCGCAAGGGTGATGGATTTCAGGATGCGCATGGGATGCTCCGAGCGTTGGTTATTTGCGGGAAAAGTGGATGACGAGGCGGTTGCCGCTCGCCTGGATGAGCTGGACGAAGACGATGAGGATCGCGACGCAGACCAGCATGATTTCGGTCTGGAACCGGTGGTAGCCGTAACGGATCGCCAGATCCCCGAGCCCGCCGCCGCCGATGGCGCCAGACATGGCTGTGTAATCGACGAGCACGATCGCCGTGACGGTGATGGCGGCGAGCAGGCTCGGCAACGCCTCGGGCAGCACGGCGCGGAAGATCGTCTGGGTGGTGGAGGCGCCCATGGCGAGGCTCGCCTCGATGATGCCGCGATCCACCTCGCGCAGGGCCGTTTCGACCAGCCGGGCGAAGAAGGGCGCGGTGCCCACGACGAGCGGGAAGATGACGCCGCGAATGCCGAGCGACGTGCCCGTCACAAGCACTGTCACCGGCATCAGCACGATAAGCAGGATGATGAAGGGCACCGAGCGGATGATGCTCAGCACGAAGGACAGGCTGCCATAGGCCACCGGCGCCTGGAACAGCTGTTGCCGCCCGGTCAGGAAAAGCAGGATGCCGAGCGGCAGGCCGAGGAGAACGGTGAGCAGCAACGCACCGCCGACCATGGCGAGCGTCTGGGCAAGCGCGGCACCGATATCGCCCCAATAGAGATTGTCAAACGACATGGCGCGCCCTTTCCTCGATTTCGGGTACCGGCGCCCCGCCCTGCAATTCCACATCGACGCCGCTGGCGCGCAGCCCGGCTATGGCGCCTGCCACATCGCGCCCGCTGAGCGAGACGATAAACTGCGCATAGGGCGTCTCGCGGATATGGCCGACGCGGCCGGCGAGGATTGCGTAGTCCACGAGGTTTTCGCGCGCGATGCGGCCGAGGATCGGCTTGTGCGCGGACGGCCCCGTGAAGGTGAGGCGCACCGCCCGACCGCCGAGATCGGAAGCGGCGACGGCATCGAGCGAACCGCCGTCCGGTTCCGCCTCGCGCACCAGCCGCAACGTTGCGGCGTGGCGCGGATGCAGGAAGACGTCGGTCACCAGTCCCGTCTCCACCACGCGGCCGCGATCCAGCACGGCGACACGGTCGCAAGCGCGGCGGATCACATCCATCTCATGGGTGATGAGCACGATGGTCACACCGAGATCACGGTTGATCTGGCGCAGCAGATCAAGCACGGCGCCCGTCGTCTGCGGATCGAGCGCGCTCGTCGCCTCGTCGCAGAGCAGCACTTGCGGCTCGCAGGCGAGCGCCCGCGCAATGCCGACGCGCTGCTTCTGCCCGCCCGAAAGCTGGCGCGGATATTTCTGCGCATGCTCGGACAGGCCGACACGGTCGAGCAGCGCCGCCACCCGTTCGGCGATCTCGGCCTTGCCATATTGGCCGGTGAGTTCGAGCGGATAGGCGACATTGCCGGCGACGGTGCGGGCGCTCAAGAGATTGAAATGCTGGAACACCATGCCGATCGTCCGGCGCAGATCGCGCAGGCGCTGGCCCTTGGCATCCGTCACCCGCTCGCCGGCCACGAAGACTTCGCCGCCCGTCGGGCGTTCCAGCAGGTTGATCAGCCGCACCAGCGTCGATTTTCCGGCACCCGAGGAACCGATGATGCCGAAGATCTCGCCCTTGGCGATGGTAAGGTCGATGCCGTCGAGCGCGGCGACCGCGCCCTCCTTGCCGGCAAAGCTCTTGGTGACGGTCTCTAGCCGGATCATCGCGCTCAGCCCGCGCTCGCGCCGATGCGCCACTGATAGGGCGGCGGCGTGCCGTTGACGGCGAAGTCACCGATGATGCGGTGCTTGTAGATGCGCGGATTGTGCGAGGCGAGCGTGCGGGCATTGCGCCAGTGACGATCGAGGCCGGCGGGCTTCTTGGTGGCGGAGGCGCCGAGCGCGTCGAACAGCAGGGTCGAGGCTTCCAGAATCAGGTCCGAGACGACCGTCTGGGCCTGCGCGGCCTCCAACTCGGCAATTGCATTCGCCCTCTCCTCGGCATCGGCGTCGTCGACGAAATGCGCGTCGAAGGCCCTTTGCAGGCTCGCTGCCGCCTGAAGCGTGATGGCGGCGGCGGCATAGGCGGCGGCGCGGATGCGGCCGACGACCTGCAGGACCTGCGGGTCCTCGCTGGAGCGGGCGGCGGCGGCATGAGTATAGGTGCGGCGGCGTTCCGCAACGGCTTTCGCGACATCGGCAGTGATCGCCCGGCCGATGCCGGCAAGCGTCGCGAGATGCACGAGCTGATAGAAGGCGGCGGAATAGCGGAAGCGCTCGTCGTCGATGACGATGTCCTGCGGCTCGACCACAACGTCGCGGAAGGTCGTCGTGCCACTCGCCGTCAAGGTCTGGCCGAAGCCATCCCAGTCGTCGACGACATCGACACCTTCCGCATGGCGACGCACCGAAACCGAGATGCCTTCGCCCTCCGCATTGGAGGCGCCGACATCGATCCAGTCGGCGAAGAGCGAGCCGGTCGTGTAATATTTCGCGCCGTTGAGAACGAGCCTGCCGTCCTTCTCCGTGACACTGGTGGAGAAGCGGTCAAGAGCCGCTCCCGTGCCGATCTCGCTCCAGGCATTGCCGGTGATCTCGCCGCTGCCGATGCGGCCGAGCCAGAGGCCGCGACGCTCCGGATCCCTGGTATTGAGGATATCTTCGGTAAAGCCGAAATGGCCGCGCAGCGCCTGCGTGATGTTGGAATCGGCCGCCGACAGCTCGATCAGCAGGTTGAAGAACTGCGGCAGGCTCGCACCCTTGCCGCCCGCTTCCACCGGCAGGCGCACCGCGCCGAAGCCGGCTTCCTTGAGGCGGCGTATTGCCTCATGCGGCAGGCCGCGATTGAGGTCGCGTTCGGTGGCGCTTGCCGCGATCTCGGCAAAAATCGGCCGGAAGGGAGCGGCCAGTGCTTCATATCCCTCACCGGGGCCGGCGCCCCAGGCATTTTCGATCTGCGTCATGCTACCCTGCTTCTCGCTGCCGTGCCCGGAGGAAACCGGTCACGCTTGGAATTGCCATGAAAGTAGCGGTCGCCCGACCAAAATACAGAAATTCTATCTTTTATATGTATTTTAAAGTGGAATGGCGTTTCTTTTTGCAGGCCGGGCGCAAACGGGGCCGGCTCTCGCAGAACAAAAAACCCCGGCGCGAGGAGGCACGCCGGGGCTTGGCCAATCGGAACGAGGCCTGGCGTCAAGCCAAGGCGATGGCCCGCTCCAGATCGGCGATGAGGTCATCGGGATGTTCGAGGCCGATGGAGAGGCGCACATAGCCGGGCGTCACGCCGGTCGCGCGCTGGTCTTCCAGCGAAAGCTGCGAATGAGTGGTCGTCGAGGGGTGGATCGCCAGCGAGCGGGCATCGCCGATATTGGCGAGGTGGTAGAACAGCTGCAGGCTGTCGATGAAGCGGCGGCCAGCCTCGCGCCCGCCCTTCAGCTCGAAGCCGACAAGCGCGCCGAAATAGCCGGGCTTGAAATATTTATCCGCCCGCGCCTTGACCGCCCCCTCCTGGAACTTCGGGAAGATCACCCGCTCGACCTTGGCGTGACCTTTCAGGAATTCGGCGACCTTCACCGCATTCTCGTTGTGCTGGCGCAGGCGCAGCGGCAACGTTTCGAGACCCTGGATGAACTGGAAGGCGTTTTGCGGGCTGATCGCCGCGCCGAGATCGCGCAGGAGCACGGCGCGGGCGCGCAGGATATAGGGATGGAAGCCGATCGCTTCGGCCTTCTCGATCCAGGTCTTGCCCTGGTAGCTGGCATCTGGTTCCGTGAGGTTCGGCTGGCGGGCCGGGTTCTCCGTCCAGGGGAAGGTGCCGCTGTCGACGATCGCGCCGCCGATCGAGGTGCCATGGCCGCCGATATATTTCGTCGTGGAATAGACGACGACGGCGGCGCCATGCTCCAGCGGGCGGATGACCAGCGGAGCGGCCGTGTTGTCGACGATGAGCGGAATGCCATGCCGGCGGCCGATGGCAGCGACTTCGGCGATCGGGAAGACCTCCAGCTTCGGGTTCGGCAGGGATTCGGCATAGTAGGCGCGCGTACGATCGTCCGTCGCTTTCTCGAAGGCCTCCGGATCGCTCGCATCGACGAAGCGGGTCTCGATGCCAAAGCTTTTCAGCGTCGCGGCGAAGAGCGCCCAGGTGCCGCCATAGAGGCCGGCAGCGCTGACGATATTGTCGCCGGCGCGCGCGACGTTGAGGATGGCGAAGGCCGAGGCCGCCTGGCCCGAGGAAAGCGCGAGCGCCGCGGCGCCACCTTCAAGCTCGGCGAGGCGCTGCTCGAAGGCATCCTGCGTGGGGTTGGAAACGCGGGTGTAGAGATGGCCGGGCGCCTCCAGCGCGAAGAGCTTGTCGGCACCGTCGGTGCCGGGCAGCTGGAACGAGCTCGTCTGGTAAATCGGCACGGCAACGGCACCGGTCGCCGGATCATAGCGGAAGCTGC
Organism: Shinella sp. M31; assembly: GCF_049199205.1. Taxonomy (NCBI): domain Bacteria; kingdom Pseudomonadati; phylum Pseudomonadota; class Alphaproteobacteria; order Hyphomicrobiales; family Rhizobiaceae; genus Shinella; species Shinella sp. M31. The sequence continues at coordinate 7,827 of NZ_JBLZPH010000044.1, forward strand.
CGCCATGCAGCGCGATGGTTTCGGGATGGCGGCTCTTGAAGGTCGCGGTCCCCGCGGGAACCTGCACGATATCCTGCTCGGCAACCTCGGGGGCTTGATGGATCGTCATTGCACTTCTCCTTGGATAGAGCGCACTCAGGCGCGCGCGGGACGGGCTGACAGAAGAACGCCAGCAACGAGGATGGTTGCTGCGGCCCAGAACGCTTCCGGCGCATACCACCGGATGCCGTAGAGGTGATCATTGGTGCAGAGCGCCTGGGCAAGCGTGCAGAGATCGGAGGCGCCGGCAATGCAGGTCACGGCCTGCCGGACGGTGAGATAATCCGCCTCGACGACCTTGCTGAAGATCAGCCACCACCAGCCGAGCGACAGCAAGGCAAGGCCACCGCCGGCCGCCGCCACGGCATGGTAAGAAAGGCGGCCACTAGACGTCATGGGAGATCCCCAGCTTCTCGAGCAGCTGGCTGCGCAGGGCCACCAGCGTGGCATCGTCGCGCCGCCGCGGATGGGGCCGATCGACCCGGATTTCCGCAACGATCGAGGCCGGCCGGTCGGACAGCACGATGACGCGGTCGGCGAGCAGCAGCGCCTCCTCCACATCATGCGTGACGAGCAGCGCGGTGAAGCCGGCGCTCTTCCAGAGGTCGAGCAATTCGTTCTGCATGCGCAGACGGGTGAGCGAATCGAGCTTGCCGAAGGGTTCGTCGAGCAACAGCAGCTTCGGATCGTTGACGAGCGCGCGGGCAAGGGCGGCGCGCTGCGCCATGCCGCCCGAGAGTTGGTGCGGGTAGAAATCCGCAAAACCTTCGAGCTTGACGAGTTTCAACACCTCGTCAATGCGGTAGCCCTTCGTGCCGATAAGGCCGCGCGCTTCGAGACCGGTCGCGATATTGTCACGCACCGTGCGCCAGGGAAACAGCGTCGCATCCTGAAAGACGAGGATGCGGTCGGGGTTCGGCGCGGTAATGGGGCGTCCATCCTCCAGCACCTTGCCGGTCGATGCCGTTTCGAGGCCGGCGGCCAGGCGCAGCAGTGTGGACTTGCCGCAGCCGGACGGCCCAAGCAGGGCGACGAATTCGCCCGGTGCGATCGTCAGGCTGACATTGTCGAGGACCTGCAAATCCTTGCCGTCGAGCGCATAGCGGTGGGAAACGCCTTCCACATCGAGCGCGATGCTTTCGACGGGATTGGCTTCTGCGAGAGCGAGCGCCATCAGAGAATCCCCTTCTGCCAGCCGAGCAGCCGATCACGCGCCAAGAAGAGCAGGCGCACGAGCCCGGCGCAGATCAGCGCCATGATGATCAGGGCGGCATAGACATTGGCATAGGCCGAATAGGCCGTGTTGAACTGGAGGTACCAGCCGAGGCCGAACTTGGCGCCGAGCATTTCAGCAACGACCAGCACGGCGAAGGAATAGTAGAGCCCCATGAAAATGCCGACGAAGACATTCGGCAGCGAAGCCGGGATCGCCACCTTGAAGATCAGGAAGCGATTGTCGGCCCCGAGCGTGCGGGCGACATCATAGAAGGAACGGTTGACCTGGCTGACGCCGGCCGCCGTGAGGATCGCCACCGGAATGCCGGACGCGAGCGCCACAAGAAAGATCGAGGCGTGGAAGGTCGAGGGGAAGATGAAGAAGGTGCAGGGGATCCAGGCGCTTGCCGGCACCGGACCGATCAGCTTCAGGAGCGGCATGCCCCAATAGGCAAAACGTTTCGACCAGCCGAGCGCCACGCCAGCGGCAAAGCCGACGAGGATGCCCGAGAAAAAGCCGAGCCCCCAGAGACGCCCGGTATAGGCGATGCAGATCAGCAGCCGGTCCCAGTCCGTCATATAGACATGCAGCAGGCCCTGCGGCGGCGAGAAGAACGGTTTGGGCAGCCAGCCGAGCTTGGCCGTCAGCACTTCCCAGACGGCAAGCCAGAGGCCGAGAACGATGAACCACGGCCCGTAGTGCACGAGCGTGCGGCCAACGCTGCCGAGCCTGTGCACCGTCACCGACAGCGCGAGGAAAATCCCCGCGCCGACAAGTGCTGCGGCGGCAAAAAGCTCGGTCGCGCCCCAGGTGATGACATCGGGCAGACCATAGGTCAGCGCCGCGGTGAGAGCCCACGTGCCGGCCGCCAGAAGCCCGTTGCGCCAGATGCCCGTGAACGGCAGGGCCAGAGATCGCCGCCCTGCACCCTCGCCCGCACCCTCGAATGTATCCTCGACCGCAGCGCTCATGGCATCACGCGAAGATGTCGATGGTGATGCGGTTGGCGATCTCGGCCGGATCGGTACCCGCATCGATGACGCCGGTGAGCTTCAGGTCCTCGTAGCCGATCTGCACTTCCTTCAGCAGATCCTTGCCGAACCAGTGGTCGTGATAGGTGAAGGCGGCGAGCACTTCCGTCAGGTCTTCGAGCGACAGCCCGGGCTTCAGCGTGTCGAAATACCACTTGGCGACTTCGTCCGGGTGTTTTGCCGTGTACTGGTGGATTTCCAGATTGGCGGCAGCGACGCGCTTGATGGCATCCTTGTTGGCTTCATAATAATCGCCGTTGACGCCGAGCACGCAGCAGACGCGATCCTTGAAGGTGCCGGTTTGCGTATCCGCGACGCGGCGGAAACCGTGTTTCTTCTCGTAGGAATAGGCCCAGGGGTCCATATGCGCGACGGCATCCGCCTCGCCCTTCAAAACACCTTCGGCGACGAGATCGAAGGGGAAGACCTTCCAGGTGACGTCGGTTTCCGGGTTGAGGCCGGCCTTGGCAAGCGCAACCGAGAAGGCGACGCGCGAAGGCGACATGACATCGAAGGTGCCGATCGTCTTGCCCTTGAGGTCGGTCAGCGTCTTGATGTCGGAATCCGGCTGGACGAGGATGCTCTGGCAGCCGCCATGCGAACCGGCGAACAGGCGCACGTCGAACCCCTGCTCGATCGGCTTCAGCCAGTCGTAGAGCAGGCCCGGACCGGCCTCGGCCTTGCGGGTGGCAAGCGCCTGGATGAGCGTCTGGCCGCTGGCGCCCTGGTAGAACAACTCCACGTCGAGGCCATGCTTGGCATAGATGCCCTTGGACAGGCCGAAACCGACAGGCGAATGGCAGGCGGCGACCTCGGTCCATTCCAGCTTGATCGGAATGAGATTGCCGGCAATGGCATAACGCGTCGAGCGCGCGCCGATCACACCGGTACCGGCGGCCACGGCCGTCACGCCCGCCGCCTTCATGAGGCTGCGGCGCGAAAGGCCCTTGGAGAGAATGGATTCGGGTTGCTGGCTCATAGGTTGTCCCCTGACAGGTTGATGCGGACAGCCTAGCGAAATTGATAATAGTTTATAGATTTTATGGATTATTATGCGCAGGCAAAAGGGAATATTCTTTCATCGGGCGCTGATGGCTTGGATTGGCATCCTCACGCAGCCGCGCGGCCTGCCACATGGCGGAAGCGCGCCAACGTCGGCCGGCCAAACCCGCTGAATCATACCGCCGCAACGGAGCCCCCATGACAACAGGCTCCCAATGCCGGGCAGCACGAGCCCTGTGAAGTAGAGCCGAGAGTGTATTGCAACGGCCCCGAGCGTTGCCGAAACGATCGAAAGCTCGGAAAACCCGATGAGTTCGGCATCGGCGCATTGCAGTCTTCGCCCGAGCTCGCGGGGGCCGTGTTCCTGCAGGATGGCGATCATGGCGGCGCCGGGGTGCCCCCGAAATTCAACGGTTCCGAAACCCGGCGCATCGAGATCCTGGAAGGCGAAGGTGGGCTTGTGGACGACGTCCCGTGACCGTTTCCAGTCGGCCTCGCCGATCCAGCGAAGGCTTGAGCACTCCGCTGGAAACAACCCATCTTCTGAGAGCCCCTCCCCCAGCATGCCGCTTGATAGCGCGGGCGCCTACTCCCGCCGCAAGCCCCAAGGATCGAACGCGCTCCGGCGCTACCTCTTCAGCTCGCGCCACGGCAGCGTTACTCCCTTGCAACCCGCGGATTAATCCGGACCTGCCTTAGCGAGAAGCAATTTGCTTCAGAAATGCCCAACTTTGGACGCCCATTTCTTAATTACACTAATTTTATAGATAATATCGGCATATCTTCTCTCGCTCGGCGAAGCGCCCCGGCGGCGGAAGCTCGGTTCTTTTTGAAAATGGGGACATTTCAATATGATAGCACAGAAAACCTTCCGGCGGGTTGTCCAGTCGGCCGCGGCCGCCGCCTTCCTCGCCACGACCATGCTGTCCGGTCTCGTCCATGCCGGCCCGACGCTCGACAAGATCAACCAGCGCGGCGCGATCAAAGTCGGCGTCGGCACCACGCCGGGCTTCTTCGCGCCCGATGGCGACGGCAAGTGGAAGGGCTTCTTCGTCGATTACGGCCGCGCGCTGTCCATCGCCGTCTTCGGCTCGCCCGACAAGGTGGAGTTCACCTCCTCCTCGCCGCAGCAGCGTCTGCCGGCCCTCCAGAGCGGCGAATTCGACATTCTGCTTTCCGGCGTGACCGTCACCGCCACCCGCGCCTTCAAGCTCGGTTTCCACTTCGGCCCGACGGTCTTCTATGACGGCCAGGGCATCCTGGTGCGCAAGGACCTTGGCGTGACCAAGGCCGCCGATCTCGACGGCGCGACCATCGGCGCGCAGAGCGGCACCACCGGCGAATTGAACGTCGCCGATTTCTTCCGCAAGACCGGCAAGACCTTCACGCCCGTCACCATCGAGGACACCGGACAGTTCATCGACGCGCTGGAATCCGGCCGCGTCGACG
>NZ_JBLZPH010000045.1:0-29046 GCF_049199205.1 Shinella sp. M31
GACGCCGGTATAGCCGACGGGCACGATCTTGTAGCCGTTCGTCTTGATCTGGTTTTCCAGATACGGCAGGTGCTGGAAGGCGTTGGCGTCGATTTCGCCGCGCTCCAGCGCTTCGTTCGGCTGGGTGTAGTCGTTGAAGACGACGGTCTCGATGGTCAGGCCCTTCTTGGCGGCCTCGGCGGTGACGACGCGCCAGACATCCTCATCCTCGCCGGAGATGATGCCGACCTTCAGGTCCTTCTTGTCTTCTGCAACGGCGGGGCCGGAAACGGAGAGGACCGAGACAGACACGGCGGCAGCAGCGAGTGCGGCGAGCGCGACGCGGCGGGAGAGACGGTTTTTAATGATATTCAACATGATGGCCTGCTTTCGCGATTGGGAGGATCGACGCTCGAAACCGACCCGGTTTCTGTGGAGCAAAATCGCAAATGTCGCTTTCGTGAACAACGAATGGCGATTTATCAGGCAGGGCGAACGGGAACTTTCGCTCTCCGGAATGGCCGGAGAACGAGAAAATAATTTCTACTGATTTTATGAAGTACTCAAAACGAAGAGAGCGGCCCTTTGGCCGCTCCCTGTTTCAGATCAGAAACTCGCCTTGAGTTGCAGGCCGGCATTCCAGCGCGGCTTGCGTTCTTCGGCGACCGTCAGGCTGGCGCGGGTATCGACCGCCCAGTTCTCGTGGAACTTCCAGCCGACGCGAGCGCCCACCGAGCCGAAGCGGCGCGCTTCCCAGCCGCCCGTCGCCTGGCCCACCCAGTCGACGTTCGCCTTGACGGCGTCGCTATTGCCGAAGGTCTGGCCGGCGGTGGCGAAGAGCGAGTAGTCGACCGTCGGATTGAGCGCATGCGTCCACATGACGGTGACGTCGGCGGTGTCGGCCACGGTGTTCTTGCCGGAAAGGGCGGCGGCAAACAGATTGTCGGCGTCGGGCGTTTCCGCATAGGAGGCGACATCGAGCGCCGAGCGGGACAGTCGGAGGGCTGCGGTGAACTCGTTCTGCGTATCCGGCGCATAGGCGATGCCGACGCGTACATGACCGCCGATCAGCGAACCGGAGGCCTCGTTCGTGCGGGAAACGAGCTTGCCGGCATTGATATAGTCGCGCGTATATTTCGCCTCGACATCCGGCGAACCCCAGATGCCGATTTCGCCGAAGGCCTTCCAGCCGTCGTCGAGCGGCACGGCATAACGCGCGGAGGCGGCAGCGATCAGCATATTGTCGGCATCGGTGCCGGTATGACGCGCATCGTAGCCGGCCAGGCCGCCCATCAGGGTGATCTCGTCCGTCGCGTTCCAGCGCGCATTGAAGCCCACCATGCCCTCGGTGCCGGCAAAGGCGGAGATATAGTCGTCGCCGGCAAAGGGATCGGTCAGGCCGAGAATGCGGCCGGCCACGGTATCGACGCCGGCCAGAAGCGAGCGGCGCTGCTCGGCAAGGCCATCAAGCGAACCCTTGACGGATTCGCGGGTGGTGAAGCCGATGCGGGAGACGTCGAGCGTATCCAGGAAGATCTGCGCGGCGTCGAGATCACCGTCCTGTCCTTCCGCCGTCAGCAGGATCGAGAGGTCGAGCGTCTCAGAATCGACGGTGCCCATGCGCCGGTTGATTTCGTAATCCTCGGAAACCTCGCCATCGGGATTGTAGAGGCGAACGCGATCGCCCTTCTTGCCGCCGTCGAGCGTCACCGTCTGGTCGCCGGTCTTCGTGACGAAGCCGCGATAATCGACGGAGAAGACCGAGTATCCCTTGGCCTGCGTGACCGGCGCGGAGAGCGAGCAGGTCGTGCGACCCGGACCCTGCGTGCGGTCGCTGATGGCGAAGAGGGAATCGAAAAGGAAGCTGGTTGAATTCCTGTCCGGCGACAGGGTCGTGGAAAAGGTGCCCGGCGCACAGCCGTTGGCAGCCTGGGCGGAACCCGCCGCGAGCACGAGGCCCGTCAGGATCAGGGCACGATTGGCATGTTTCAGAACCGTCAAAACTTCACCCGGTCTTAGTGATTTACAAGGGAGCGGCCCGCGGGCCGCCCCGATTTGCGCAGTCCGTTCTTAACGGCTTAGCGGCACTTGCGCCACTGCAGCTGGTAGATGATCGCAGCTTTGACGTCCTGCGTATCGACCGTTGCCATGGCTTCCTGGTTGCGCGTCGTCGAGACGCGGATCGAGGAGTTGGTGCGCAGGTTGACGTCCTGGCCGCAGGGCGACCAGACGAGGGCGTCGGCGACCAGCTTGTTGGTGATCAGATAGTCGGCTTCCTTCGGACCGGTGAAGGTCTTGGCAAAGGACGGGCCACGCGAGCCGGCGAAGAAATATTCCACGCTGAACTGCGAACGGGCGCCGCGCGGCAGCTGGTTGAAGCCGCGATAGTCGATGGCCAGAACCGAGACGCTGCGGCCCTGCGGCACGTGAACCGGGATCGCGACGTTGCAGGTCTTGCGGTCCAGCGACTTGCCGGTGTCACCGCCGGCCTGGACGATATATTCGTCGAACAGCAGGCTGAGCGACTTGGAATCGGGGCTGAGCGTCGCCGAGACGCTGTTGGACGGGCAGCCGCTGCCGCCGTAGCCCGGCACGCCGAGCGAAATGTCATCTGCATGGGCAACGGCTGCAAAGCCGAGAACGCCGATCATAGCACCAATAATCTTCATGATTCTTCCTCTCGCAAGCCACAGCGGCTTCTGCGTTGCATATTCGGACATGCACCCTGAACCGTGCCTGAGCGGATCATTCAGGGCGAGTTCACCCAAAGGGATATAAACGGATGGTAAAGATTATATTAAGCATTTGACGGATCGGGTTGTTCGCTGCGCGGACGCAACAACCAATGCGCGCTTTCCTGCATCTTTTTTCGGCAGAAGCGGGTTTTTTCCGCATCGAAAAAGCGATGCGCCACGATATCCGCGGGCCTGTCCACAATCACGCACAGGCGTGCACAATTATGAACAAAATCCATTATTTAGCCTGTCGCTTTCCTTCCATAAACCCTTGCCGAATCCCCTGTTTTCCGGGAAAAAGCGTGATCGGCCGCGCCGATTGCCTGCGACGAATTCATGGGAGAAGGCCGACGTGTCGACGCTGCGGGGCAAACTGAAAAAATCCTCGGTCAGCGCCTTGCGCGTCGCCGAACTTGCCGGTGTGTCCCGCTCGGCGGTGTCGCGCACCTTCACCGACGGCGCCAGCGTGTCGCCGGCGACACGCGTCAAGGTGCTCGCGGCGGCGGAAAAGCTCGGCTATCACGTCAACCATCTCGCGCGCGGGCTCATCCACCATCGTTCCGGCATCGTCTGCCTGATCGTCGCGGAACTGGAATCACCCTTCCAGGCGAATGTCGTGGAGACAGTTACGCGCAAGCTGCAGGCAATCGGCAAGGTCGTGATGGTGCTGAACACAGCCGGCCAACACGACAATGTCGCGGCGGCGCTGCGCCAGACCCTGAACTATCGCGCCGACGCCACTGTGGTCGTCTCCGGCATGCCGCCGGTATCGCTCATCGAGACCTGCATCGAAAACGGCCAGCGCGTCCTCCTCATCAACCGCGACGACCTGGTCGAGGGGCCCGAATGCGTGCTGGTGGAAAACGAGGCGGCGGCGCGCGAGGCCTGCCTGATGCTGCACCGCGCCGGCTGCCGGCAGCTTGCCCTGGTCACCTCGACCGCGGCCACGCCAAGCATTCTGGCACGCGAGTGCTCTTTCCTGGCGGCAGCGGCCGAGCTCGGCACCGGCGTCAGGATCGGCCGCGCCGGTCCGACAGGCTATGCCACGGGTGCGGAGGGTGCGCGGCAACTGCTCGGCGCCTCCACCCGGCCGGACGGCGTGTTCTGCGCCACGGACCTTCTCGCCCTCGGCTTCATGGACGTCGCGCGTCAGGAGTTCCGGCTTGGTATTCCCGAGGATCTCTGCGTCATCGGCTTCGACGACATTCCGCAGGCGGGCTGGCTCGGCTACAACCTCACCACCTTCCGCCAGCCGGTGGACGAGATCGCCGATCATATCGTCGGCATTATCGAGCGGGACGATCCGGAGCCGACCTCGATCAAGCGCTTGCCGGCACAGGTCGCCTGGCGCAAGACTGTGCGCCCCTAGACTTTTGTTTTGCCGCATTATCCGACGCCGAAGCGACTTCGCTTCGGCTGGAAATGCTCTAGACGTAATGACCAGCTGCGACGCCTTGGCGCTTTTCCGCGCCGCGCGACTTGCGCTAAAAGTGGCATTTCCGCGCCGGGGCTCAATCGCTCACTCGCCGATATGGCCCGCAACCGCGCGCGGCCCGATGCCGTCGCGGCCTGATGGAAGGACTGGACCATGCCTGAGGTGCGCCCATGAAAGGCCGGCCCGCGCCCGAACGCAGCATCGTCATCGATGGCAAGCTGCTGCCCGAGGTGCTCGACGAGGCGATGATCCACGCCGTCGTGCACGGTTTTTACGACGAGATCCGCAAGGATGCGGTGCTCGGCCCCGTTTTCAACGGCATCATCGCGGCTAAGGACTGGCCGTTGCATCTGGAAAAGATGTGCGCTTTCTGGTCTGCGACGCTGCTGCGCACTGGCCGCTACGAGGGCCGCCCGCTGCCGCCGCATCTTTCCATTCCCGAGCTCGGCGAGGCGCATTTCCAGCGCTGGCTTTCGCTGTTTCGCTTGACCGTCGAACGGCTCTGCCCGCCCGAGGTCGCCGATCTCTTCCTCAACCGGGCGCTGCGCATCGCGCACTCCTTCCGCCTCGCCATCGCGTTCCATCGCGGCGAGGATTCCATGCAGGTCCTGCCGATCTCGCGGGAGGCGTTGTCATGACAGCCCCTCTCACCCTCGCGCGGGATGAAAACGGCGAATTCCTGCTGCCGGCGGACATGCTCGCCGCGCGTTTCGGCTGGCCGATCGAAACCTTCCGCGACATGATGCGCCGGGGCCTCGTCTCCTCCCGCGTCGAGCGTGGCGAAGGTGAGGATGAGGGCCGCTGGCGGCTGTCCGTCCGCTGCGGCAACCGGCGCTGGCAGGCGATCGTCGAAGCCGACGGCAGCGTCGACGATCAGCGGCTCGACGTCCTTCCCGCCGCACCGCCGAAGAAAGCCCGATAGGCTCCCGCTACCAGGGCCGGAGACCCAAAAGCCGCTCGCCAAGCGGCGACAGCTTCGCCGTCTGCGCGTTGTGCTTTTCCCAGTCGCGCGGATCGCCGGGGAAGGCGTCGCGCTTGGGGTGGTCGAGTTCGCGCCAGAGGCGGACGCGCTCGGTGCGCTCGGGCTCGTTGTCCCATTCGGCCGGATGCATGGAGATATACTGCGCCATGCGCACGCGGGTCTGCGAATGGTTCGGCCGCACGCCATGCGCCAGCAGCGAGTTGAAGATCATCAGATCGCCCGGCTCCATGTCGATATTGACGGTGGAAAGGCCGGTCATGTCGGGATGCATGGGATCGCGGTCGGCGGGCTGGGTCTTCTCCCAGCCCTCGAAATGTTCGAAGAGGTCGGGCACGCACTGGAAGCCGCCGACATCGCCGTCCTGCTTCTTCAGGCTCAGAACGCCCTGCACGCCGATCGGCAGCGGGCGGATCGAAGTATCGACATCCCAGTGGATGAAGCCGTTGGGATTGCCCTTGACCTTCTTCGGTGGATTGAGATTGGCGCGGTCGATCGTCACCCACAGGTCCTCGCGGTCCCAGATATCGACAAAGGCGTCATAGACGCGCTGTTCCATGCGGTTGTCCCAGAGATACTGGTGATTGTAGATCTCCAGCATGCCGGTGCCGTTCAGCTCCTTCATCCTGTGCTCGCGCCGCTGCGGCGCATACCACGTGGCGGGGTCGTTCGGGTCCTTCTCGTCAAAACGCCAGAGCAGGTCGGCAAGCCGCTCCACATTGGCCGCAGGCACCGCCTGGCGGACAATCACATAGCCCTTGGTCGTCCAATGCGCCCAGTCTTCCCTCGACAAAACGCGCAGCGGCAAGGTCTTCTCGATATCCTTCAACTGCGTGGTAGCGCTGGTGGTCGGATGGCTGTCGCGCGGGGCGGTGGTGGCGGTCTGCATGGAGGTCTCCCATTCTTGATGTCCTCAGGTGTCGGGCGATGAGGAAAGAGTAGACCGGTCTGCGCCGCCATGTTGTCGGCATCAGGCCAATTCTGATACTATTCTGGCGCCTTAATCCCACAGAGTGCACGATGCGGCCCTATCTGGAACATCTCCCCTCCTCGCCCGATACTTCCTGGAGCCGGCTGGATCGACGGCTCGACGAGGCCATTCCCTTCGAATGGCACCACCATCCCGAATTCGAGCTGACCCTAACGCGCAATTCGCGCGGCCAGCGCTTCATCGGCGATCATGTCGGCAGCTATGACGACGGCGACCTTGTGCTGATCGGCCCGAACCTGCCGCATACCTGGGCCTCGCGGGAAAAAATCCGTGAGGGAGAGCCGCATGTCGCGCTTGTCTTCTGGTTCGGCCGCGAGTGGATCGAGCGGCTGACCGGCGAAGCGGTGGAGCTCCGGCCGATCCGCCGCCTCATCGACCGCGCCGCTTCCGGGCTTGCCTTCGGCCCGGCGATCGGCCTGTGTCTGGCCGCCGATTTCGAGGCGATCTATACCCGCCCGCCCGCGCAGCGCCTGTTCGGCCTGCTCGACATTCTCCTGCGCGTGGCGGAGGCCGGCGGCCAGCCGCTTTCCACCACCGCTCCCACCCAGGCCGAGGCCGGCCGCGAGCGCATCGACCGGGTGCTGCAGCATCTGCATCGCGCCTACCAGCAGCCGCTGCCCATGGACGAGCTTGCCGAGATCGCCGCGCTCAGCGTATCCGGCCTGCACCGGCTGTTTCGCCGGCACACGCAATCGACCGTTTCGAACTATCTGATCGGCCTGCGCGTCGGGGAGGCCTGCTCGCGGCTCTCCGGCACGAACCAGCCCATCCAGCATATCGCCGCCGAGGTCGGCTATGCCTCGCTTGCCAATTTCAACCGGCAATTCCGCCGCCTGCGCGGCCTGTCGCCGCGCGCCTACCGGGCGCTGTTCCGGTAAGGCGCGGTTGATTGACATCGTTTTCTTGTATGCAATAAGAAACGCAATCCAATACAATCGGGGACCAGTCCATGACGACACTTCCGCATTCCGGGCGCCTAGCCGGCCCCGTCCTGATGAGCGCGCGCTGGGTCGTCGGCCACCAGGATGGCCGCCATGTGCTCTATGACGACGGCTGCGCCGTCTTCGAAGGCGATACGGTCACCTTCGTCGGTCATGACTATCCCGGCGAGGTGGCGCACCGCATCGATTGCGGCAATGCCATCCTCTCGCCCGGCTTCATCGATCTCGACGCGCTGTCCGACCTCGACACCACGGTGCTCGCCTTCGACAACCAGCCCGGATGGCGCACCGGCCGCGTCTGGCCGAAGAGCTACATGGATCGCGGCCCCTACGAGATGTACACGCCGGAGGAGCTGGCCTTCCAGAAGCGCTACGCCTTCGCCCAGCTTATCCGTAACGGTGTGACGACGGCGCTGCCGATCGCCTCGCTGTTCTACCGCGAATGGGCGGAGACTGACGGCGAATTCTCCGCCGCCGCCCATGCCGCGCACGATCTCGGCCTGCGCGTCTATCTCGGCCCGGCCTATCGCGCCGGCAACAGCTTCGTCGATGACGACGGCAAGATCGATTTCTATTTCGACGAGGAGCGCGGCCTGGTCAATCTCGCCGGTGCCGTCGCCTTTGCCGAACGCATCGAAGCGATGGCCTCGCCGCTGGTGCGCGCGATGCTGGCGCCCGACCGCATCGAGACCGGCACCGCCGAATTCCTGCGCCGCACCGCCGCCGCCGGCAACGATCTCGACATTCCGGTGCGCCTGCATTGCTGCCAGTCGGACCTCGAATTCGACCGCATCGTCGATGTGCATGACGCGACACCGCTCGAATGGCTCGACAGCCTCGGCGTACTCTCGCAGCGCATGCTGCTGCCGCATGGCGAACTCGTCGCCGGCACGCGCAATGTGACGCGAGCGGGGCGCGACCTCGATATCCTCGCCAAGGCCGGCGCCACGCTGGTGCATTGCCCTATCGTCTCGGCCCGCCACGGCGGCTTCATGGACAGTTTCAGCAAGTTCCGTGCGCTGGGCGTGCGCATCGGGCTCGGCACCGACACCTGGCCGCCGGATTTCATCCTGAACATGCAGGTCGGCATCATGGTGTCGCGCGTCATCGATGCCTCCATCGAAAGCGTGCGCTCGGAGCACTATTTCGACGCCGCCACGCTCGGCGGCGCTGATGCGCTGCGCCGTCCCGATCTCGGCCGTCTCCAGCTGGGCGCGAAAGCCGACATGATCGTCATCGACATGGGCCATGACCGTATCGGCCATGTCATCGATCCGATCCAGACCCTGATGATGAGCTCCTCCGGACGCGATGTGCGCACCGTCGTCATCGACGGCCGCTTCGTCATGGTCGATGGCGTCATTCCCGGCTTCGATGCCTCCGAAGAACAGGCGCGCGCGCAGCGCCAGTTCGACGGCCTGCTGACCCGCTACCCCGACCGCACCTACGGCCACCCGCCGCTCGAACAGATTTTTACGTCGAGCTATCCCCGCGTCGGCCGCAAGGTGTGACCTACGGCATCGTCAAGGTTCCCGTGTCGAGGAATGTCTCGATGGCGTTGCACCAGGGGGCGATGTCGATGTTGTTCTGGGCGAGCCAGTCGGCATTGAAATAGGTGCCGGCATAGCGGTCGCCGCTGTCGCAGATCAGTGTGACGAGCGAGCCTTCGCGCCCCGCCTTCATCATGCCCTCGGCAATCGAGAGAAGGCCGAAGAAGTTGGTGCCTGTCGAGGCGCCGACCCGGCGGAACAGCCGGTCGGACAGGACATGGGCGGCGGCGATGGAGGCCGCGTCCGGCACCTTGATCATATGGTCGATGACCGTCGGGATGAAGGACGGCTCGACGCGCGGGCGGCCGACGCCTTCGATGCGTGACGGCGTCGTACAGGTGGCTTCGAGGTCCCGGTCCTTCCAGGCATCATAAAAGACCGAGTTCTCGACATCGGTCACGCAAAGCCGCGTCGAGAGGTTGCGATAGCGGATGTAGCGGCCGATCGTGGCCGAGGTGCCGCCCGTGCCCGCGCCCATGATGACCCAGCTCGGCACCGGATGCGCCTCACGCTCCATCTGGCCGAAAATGCTCTCGGCGATATTGTTGTTGCCACGCCAGTCGGTGGCACGCTCGGCATTGGTGAACTGGTCGAGATAGTGACCGTTCGTCTCGGCCGCGATGCGCGCGGCGGTTTCATAGACCTCCGCCGGACGATCGACGAAGGCGCAGCGTCCGCCGAAGCGCTCGATGACGTCGATCTTCGCCTTGCTGGTGCTGCGCGGCATGACGGCGATGAAGGGCAGTTCCAGCAGATTGGCGAAATAGGCCTCCGACACCGCCGTCGAGCCCGAGGAGGCCTCGACCAGCGTCGTGCCCTTGCAGATCCGCCCGTTGCAGATGCCGTAGAGAAAGAGCGAGCGGGCGAGCCGGTGCTTCAGGCTACCCGTCGGATGGGTGCTCTCGTCCTTGAGATAGATCGAGATGCCCTTGAGGCCCTTGAACACCGGATTGACGAGATGCGTATCGGCCGAGCGGCGCGCGTCTCCCTCCAGAATGCCGATGGCATGGCGCGCCCAGGCGCGGTCTGCGCAATCGAGGAAAGGCGCCGGTTCGGCGGCGGTAGGGGCCGGTGTCGTGTCCATGGTGATCTCCTCCCAGAGGACGGGATCGTGCGGTATTTTCCATGAGGGATCAACAGGTTCCTGCGGAAACCTTGAAGGTGTTGAGCGCGGGAACAACAGGGTTCGTGCGAAGCGGATGGCCCGCGCGGCGTCAATCCCCGAGCAGCTGCCGGTCGTCGCCATCCCGGCGGCTGACCAGCTCCTGCTTGATGCCGCGCAGCGTCTTCAGCGCCCTGTTGCGATCGGCATAGGCGACGAGATTGGCCAGCATGTCGATGACGGCGAGATAGGCGTAGCGCGTGGCGGTGGGGCGGAAGATGTTGCGGCCTTCGGGCAGGTCGACGGCAAGCACGACATCCGCCGCCGCCGCCACGGGCGAGCCGCTCTGGGTAATGACGATGCTGGGCACGCCGCGCTCGCGCAGAAGATCGAGGCAATGCACGAGCGTCCTGTCGCGCCCGGTGAAGGACGAGCCGAACACCACCGTGCCCGGCTGGGCGGCGGTGGAAAGCATCGCATTCATATTGTGATCGTTCGAGGCATTGATCCGGCATCCCAGGCGGAAAAGCCGGTTGTGCAGCTCGTTGACAATCATCGCGGAATTGCCGCTTGCACCGAAGGCCTGGATGAAATCGGCACCGCGCAGCAGGCGGGCGGCGGCCTCAAGAGCCGTGATATCCAACTGGCGCTGCAGCTGGAACAGCGCGTTCTGCGCCTTGGCGACGATATCGGCCGCCACCTCGCCCGGCGTTTCGGTCGGCACATCCGGCCTGACGTAGCGCAGCCCGACATAGGCGAGCCGGGCGAGCTGGACCTTGAAATCCGGATAACCCTTGCAGCCGAGCCTTCGGCAGAAGCGGGTGATGGTGGGCGGCGAGACGCCGGCCCGCGCGGCCATGTTACCGATCGAGGCATTGACCACGAAATCCACGTCATCAAGCGCAAGCTGTGCCAACCGTTTATCGAGGCCCGACAGCTTTCCATCCTCGTCCGACAGCGCGTGAAAAAGGTCCATCGTTTCCCTCTCCCGCGGGCACATCATGAAAATGAATTTCTTGATGCGGGGAGGAATATCACGGATGGCAAGCGTATCAAGCCCGCTCAAGCACTACTACCGCCGAGGAGAAATGCATGAAACGGCCGGATTTTACGTCATTTCCCAAAGAAATTTTGGACGAAATGCGCGCGTGACATGCCATGTCGGTCAACACGCGAGAAAATCGCATCTCTTTTTATGCGATTATTTTCACAGTCCTGGCTTAGACGGCTCTCGAATAGGCCTGCCGGATCAGGTGCAAGACTCTGATAGAAAACTGGATTCTTCTCTCACTTAGATCACGGGCCTTTTCCGGCAGCGTGAAAATCCAATTCCCCTTGGAGGGCTCCATAAACGCACAAACTCGCGCCATGCTACAATAACTAACCAATTGACTTTTATGGATTTTCCAAAAAGCTAGAAAATGAATTTCACAACCACTACAGCCTCTGAGCCAAAATCTTCGGGAGCCTTTCAATATGCGTATCTTCACGGCGTCGCTTGCGACGGAAACCAACACCTTCTCGCCCGTGCCGACGGATATGAATTCGTTCAAGGCCGCCTTCTATGCAGGGCCGGGTGAGCATCCGGAGACGCCGACGCTCTGCTCTTCCGTCGTGCCGATCCTGCGCCGGCGCGGCCGGGCGGAGGGTTTTACGGTGATCGAGGGAACGTCGTGCTGGGCCGAGCCCGCCGGCCTGATCCAGCGCCGGACCTACGAGACGCTGCGCGACCAGATCCTCGGCGAGCTCACCGCCGCGCTGCCGGTCGATGCCGTCGTGCTCGGCCTGCATGGCGCGATGGTGGCGCAGGGCTATGACGATCCCGAGGGCGATTTCCTGGAGCGCATCCGGACGCTCGTGGGGCCGAAGGTGCTGATCGCGGTCGAGTTCGATCCGCACAGCCATCTCACCGCCAGGCGCGTCGCCAATCTCGACCTGATGGCGGCCTTCCTCGAATTTCCGCATACGGATTTCGAGGAGCGTGGTGAGCATGTGGTGGAACTGGCGCTGCGCACGCTGAAGGGCGAAATCCGCCCCGTCGTCTCCACCTTCGACTGCCGCATGATCACCCTCTATCCGACGAGCCGCGAGCCGATGCGCTCCTTCGTCGACCGGCTGAAGGCGATGGAGGGCAAGGACGGCATTCTCTCTATCTCCGTCATCCACGGTTTCATGGCCGGCGATGTGCCGGATATGGGCACCCGCATCGTCGTCGTGACCGATGGCGACAAGGCGAAGGGCGATGCCTTGGCACAGGCGCTCGGCCGCGAACTTTACGGCCTGCGCAAGACGACCGCGATGCCGATGCTCGACACCGAAGCCGGCCTTGACAAGGCGCTGGCGATCCGCGCGGCGCATCCGCAAAGGCCGGTCGTCATCGCCGATGTCTGGGACAATCCGGGTGGCGGCGTCGCGGGGGACGCGACCTTTATCCTGCGGCGCATGATCGAGCGCGGCTTCGAGCATGTCGCCGTCGCGACGATCTGGGATCCGATTGCCGTCTCCTTCTGCCACGCGGCCGGCGAAGGCGCGGAACTGGCGCTGCGCTTCGGCGGCAAGTCCGGTCCCGAAGGCGGCGAGCCGCTGGACCTGCCCGTCACCGTGGAGCATGTTTTCGACGCCGGCTGGCAAAGTTTTCGCAACAGCCGCGTGACGCTCGGCAGCACGGCCGTGGTGCGCCCCGTCGGCACGACGATCGATATCGTGCTGATCACCAGCCGTACCCAAACCTACGAGCCGGATATCTTCTTCAACCAGGGTGTGGATTTCTCGAAAAAGGCTTTCCTGCTGGTGAAATCGACGAACCATTTCCACGCCGGGTTCCAGCCCGTAGCGTCCGAGATCGTCTATATCGCCGCCCCGACGTCCTACCCGACCGACCCGGCGACCACGGCTTATCGCAAGGCAAGCGCCGGCCTCTGGCCGCGCGTCGCCGACCCGCTGGGCCTGGACGACCCGACGCGCTGATTGTTAGGTCGCGGCTCGCCGAGCGACCGAGCGGCTGCGCTTGTCGATCGCCCGTTGCAGCGCCTGAGTGATCTCCTCGTCACGGAACGGCTTGGCGATCACCGCAAGCGCGCCGTCGAAACCGTAGGGCAGTGAGCCGGGATCGCCGGTGACGAAGATGACGTCTATGCCGAAACGGTCGATCAGCCGGCGGGCGAGCAGATGGCCGCTGTTGCCGTCGGACAGGCCGAGATCGACAAGCGCGATGTCGGCGCGCGGCGCATAGGCGAGCGCCTGCTCGACGGTCGAAAACGGGCCGAGTGTTTCATGGCCGTTTTCATGCACCACGCTTTCCAGGAGGCTGGCGATGAGGAATTCGTCCTCGACGATCATGACGCGCATGGCTTCTCCTTGCTTCACGCCGATTTCGCGTCGTGCTCGGGTTTGCCCTTGCGCTTGGTCGCGGCCATTTCCTTCAGCTCTTTCTCCGACATGGATTTCTCCATACTCTTGGAGGCACCTTTCAGTTCACTTTTCTTGGTCTCGCCGCGTTTTGCCGAGAGCGCGGCGCCGGCAGCCTTCTGCTGCGCTTTGGATTTTGCTGGCATGGGACGATCTCCTGCTGACGATATTCCCTTCAAACCATCGAGTCCGCCCAATGTTCCCGCAGCCTCAGACGCCCGCGGCGGCAAGTGCCGCTGCGATCTCCCTGGCGTCATAAGGCTTCTGCAGCAGGACGGCGGGGCGGCCGGCGGCAAGAACCGGCAGGTCGCTGTGGCCCGTGGCGAAGACCACGCCGATGTCAGGTCGCACCTCGCGGGCACGGATCGCCAGGTCCGTGCCCGACATGCCCGGCAGACCGACGTCGGTCAGGAGCACGTCAAAGGCGCGGCTCTTAAGAACCAGCAAAGCCTCCTCCGCCGTCGTCGCCTCGACCACCTCATGGCCGAGATCCTGAACCAGATCGGCGGCATTGAGGCGGATCAGGAAATCGTCCTCGACCAGAAGAATGCTAAGCCGCCGCGGCTTGTCGGGTACTGTTTCCGGTTCGGGCACGTTTTCCGGTTGGAGCGACAGCGGCATTTCCGCCGCGGACGCAGCCGGCTTGCGGCCGGCGAGCGTGGCGCGCAGTTTCCGGGCCAGCGCCTCGCGCGTATAGGGTTTCGGCAGAAGCTCGACGCCGGCATCGAGCCGCCCCTCATGCACGATGGAATTTTCCGTGTATCCCGAGGTGAAAAGCACCGCGAGGCCGGGCAGGCGCTCGCGCGCCTTGCGGGCGAGATCGGGGCTGCGCAGCGGGCCGGGCATCACGACATCGGTGAAGAGAAGGTCGATGCTCACACCGCTTTCGATGACCGTAAGCGCACTGGCCGCATCGCGCGCCTTCAGCACGGAATAGCCGAGATCGCCGAGCATTTCGACGACGGTGGCGCGTACCTCGTCGTCGTCTTCCGCGACGAGCACCGTTTCCGTGCCGCCGATGATCGGGCCGAAATCCACCTCGGCGAGGCGGTCCTCCTCTTCCAGCGAGCGCGGCAGATAGATGCGCACGGTCGTGCCCTCGCCCGGCTCGCTGTAAATCTTGATATGACCGCCGGACTGCTTGACGAAACCGTAGACCATGGAGAGGCCGAGGCCGCTGCCCTTGCCCGCCGGCTTTGTCGAGAAGAACGGCTCGAAGGCCCGCTCCATGACGTCGGCGGCCATGCCCTCGCCGGTATCCGTTACGGCGACGAGCACATATTGGCCGGGCTTGATGTCGCCATGCTGCCTTGCATAGACCTCGTCGATATAGGCATTGCCGACCTCGACGGTCAGCTTGCCGACGCCCTTCATGGCATCGCGGGCGTTGATCGCCAGATTGAGCACGGCATTTTCGATCTGCAGCGGATCGACGAAAGTGTTCCACAGGCCGCCGGAGCGGATCGTCTCGATTTCGATCGCCTCGCCGATCGTGCGGCGCAGGAGATCCTCCAGCCCGGCGATGAAGCGACCGATATTGATGACTTTCGGCTCCAGCGCCTGCCGGCGTCCGAAGGCGAGCAGCTGGCTGGCGAGCTTGGAACCGCGGCTGACGCCGGCAATGGCATTGGCGACGCGCTGCTCGGCGCGCGCATTGCCGGCAATGTCCTTGCCGAGCAGCTGGAGATTACCCGAGATGACCTGAAGCAGGTTGTTGAAATCGTGCGCAACACCGCCGGTCAGCTGGCCGATGGATTCCATCTTCTGTGCCTGGCGCAGCAATTCCTCGGCTTCCGCCAGAGCACGCGCCTGCTCGCGCTCGCCGGTCACGTCGCGGCCATAGGCGAAGGTCAGGCCCTCCTCGGCGAAGATGCGCCAGGAAATCCACCGCACGGAGCCGTCGACATGCCGAAAGCGCACCTCCCGCTCGGCCGTGCCGAACCGTCGGTCGCCGGCCAGAAATTCTGCCGCATCCTCCTGCCGGACGAATGTCGCCAGGCGTCTGCCGACGCTTTCGCGCGCGGGAAAGCCCAGCACTTCGGACCAGGCGGGATTGACGGAGCGGATCGTGCCGTCCTCGCCGGTCACGACAAGCAGGTCGCGCGCATTGCGCCAGAGGCGGTTGACCTCCGCGGTGCGTTCACCGACCTGCCGCTCCAGCGAATTGGCGAGCTGCTCGAGCTTCTGTTCCGCCCTGCGCCGCTCCACGGCGCTGCGGGTGCGGGCCGCGACGTCGCGCACGAAATCCAGTTCGCTCGGCGACCATTCGCGCACGTCCTCGTGGTTGAGGTAAAGCAGCGCGACGAGGCCGGAAGCTTCCGTCACCGGCATGTTGATGAAGGCGCGCGCCTTGATCGCCTTCAGCGCTTCGGCCGTCGCCCTGGTGCGGGGATCCTGTTCCGCATCCGCCACGACGACAGTCTCGCCGCGCTTGAGGTCATCGATATAGGTGCCGTATTCGCGGAAGTTCAGCACGCCGGCAATCGTCTTCACGCCGGGCGCGTTCCAGTCGCGCTCGATGGTGATCGTCTCGGCGACGAGGTCGATCGTGCCATAGCCGGCGCGGCTGACATTGTGCACCTTGGCGAGCATTTCGGCTGCAGCAAAGGCGATGTCGGCCGGGTCGGTAAGCTGATTGAAGCGGTCCGTCAGTTCGATCAGCGCATTGCGCCTGACCTCCTCGGCCCGCACCTCGGTCACATCGACATTGACACCGATCATGCCGAGAAATTCGCCGCCCGCCCCGAAACGCGGCTGCGCATCGGTGCGCAACAGGCGATAGCAACCGAGCTTGCGGCGATAACGGGCCTCAACGACGAACGGCACCTGCCGGTGCATCGCATCGACGAACACCTGCGCCAGCGCCTGCCGGTCATCGGGATGCACCGTGGCGTTCCAGTCGAAACCCGCGATCTCCTCCGGCTCGACACCCCAGAAGGCGCGCTTGGCCGCATTGAGATAGACGCACTTGCCATTTTCGTCGCCCATCCAGAGCATGACCGGCGCGCTTTCCGCGGCAAGGCGGAACCGGGCCTCGCTCTCGCGCAACGCATCCTCGGCCGCCTTCTGTTCGGTCACATCGTGGCCCTGCACGAAGACGCCGGTCGGTCTGCCGTTTTCGTCGAAGACCGGCTGGTAGATGAAATCCAGAAACCGCTCATCCGGCGCCATGTCGGCGCGGCGCTTCAGCAACACGCGCTCGCCTTTGCCCACATAGGGGCGGCGCGTGGCGAGAACACGGTCGAGAATATCGACGAAGCCCTGTTCCACCACCTCCGGCAGCGCCTCGCGCAGAGGCTTTCCGATGATATCCCTGTTATCGACGAGCTGGCGATAGGCGTTGTTGGCAATGCCGAAAACATGGTCCGGGCCGACAAGCGTCGAGACGAAACCGGGCGCCTGCTCGAACATCATCCGCAGCCGCTCGCCTTCCGATTTCAGCCGCTCTTCCGCCTTCACCTTGCCGGTCGTCTCGACCACGATGGCAATGACGCCGGCCGGGCGGCCGTCCTCGCCGAGCACGGGGGAGTAATCGAGGTTCATCCAGACCTGCTCGGGCTCGCCGCGATGGCGAAGCAGCGTCAGCTCCTGGTCCTTGTAGGCGAGCGTTCCGCCGGCGAGGCCGACCTTCATGACATTGTCGTTGAAATCGGCGACCTCGGGCCAGCCTTCGCGGACCTTGCTGCCCAGAAGCTCCGGATGGCGGCCGCCTGCGAAGATGGAATAGGCGTCATTGTAGATCATGATGCCGTCCTCGCCCCACAGGAGGACGATCGGCACCGGAGAGCGCAGCATCAGACTGACCGTCGTCTTGAGGCTCTGCGGCCAGCCGTCGATCGGGCCTATTGGGGTGCGGGTCCAGTCGAAGGCGGAAATCAAACGGGCGGCATCGCCGCCGCCGCTGAGGAACGGATAACGGCTATTAACCGCCTCCTCCAGCCCGTCTTCCACCCGCATTCATACCCCCTGTCATGTGCCAATCTCGCGGGATCGCTTTTAGCGCGGTTTCCCGCGAAAGATCACATCGATACGGTCTTATCAAATTTTTCCCGCCCCGGCCGAAGCCACCTGACGGCAGCGACGGACATAGGGCGGGAACCGATAACGTCAAATATCTAAAGCCGGCGCTAGCGCTGGAAGACGGGAAGGTCGGAGGGTTTTGCACGGCCGCTTTTCAGGCCCAGCCGCTCCCAGGCGAAGGTTTTCGCCGCCGCGGCGGCTGCTTCCTTGGTGGGATAGGTATCCGGCAGCACATAATCCCTGCCCTCGCAGGACAGCATCGCACGGCAACTCATCACATCGAAATGCAGCTGGATATTGGACTGTTCGTTCATCGCATCCTCCTTCGACACAACAGGATAGAATGAGGCTGGCGTCGATAAGTTCCCGATCCTCCCCGTCTTCTCCAAATTCCATCGGTTTCCAGGCGCTGCCGAGGGCTCAACGCAGCAGCCCCTGACCGCCGTCGATCCACAGCGGCACGCCGGTGATGTGGCGGGCCTTGGAGGAAGCAAGGAAGAGGATCGCATCGGCGACTTCCGCTGCCGTGCCCGGTTCGCCGGCGGAAATCGGGATTTGCCCCTGCGGCCACACCACGGGAATGCCGGCCTCATCCGTGCCGCGCTGGCGGGTGTTGTCGTCGATCTCGGTCTCGATGGCGCCGGGGCAGATGGCGTTGACACGGATATGCGACTTGCCGAGTTCGAGGGCGAGTTGCTGCACCATGGCAAGCTGTGCGGCCTTGGTCGCGGAATAGGCGGTGGCGCCCGGCGTGGTGAAGGTGCGCGTGCCGTTGATGGAGGAGACCACGACGATGCTTCCTTCTCCGGCAGCCTTGAGATGCGGCACGGTGAGATGCAGGGTCAGATAGGTTCCGCGCAAGTTTATGGCGATCGTCTCATCCCACTCGGCGGGCTTCAGATCGTCGATCGGCGCCCAGACGCCATTGATGCCGGCATTGGCGATCACGATGTCGAGAGCGCCGAAAGCTCCCACAAGCCGGTCCACTGCCGCCCGCATCGCGGCCTCGTCCGCAATGTCGGCGACCAGCGCGATGGCATCGCCTCCTTGGCCCCGGATGTCGCGCACCACGGCGTCGACCTCCTCCTCCGTGCGGCTCAGCACGCCGACGCTCGCACCATGGCGGGCAAAGGCTTCCGCCGTCGCCTTGCCGATCCCGGACCCGGCCCCCGTCACGAGGGCAACCTTTCCTGCAAAAAGCATGGCGTTTTCTCCGTTGCACAGACCAGCAGGAATGCTTCGTACGCGGTCCTGTTCCGAGATTTCTTGGAACCATGATCCGACCCCGGCGTTTGCCTGAGACATCAAACCAGTTCGCAGGAGTTTTACGTGCGCCAGAAGAAAAAGCCGCTCGCCCGCAAACCCGCCCCCCACACGGATGCCGACACCAGCCACCGCAGCAAGCGCCGCAATTCCTGGGAGCCGCAGGTCATCGTGCCGCATCAGGTAGACCTCCCGCTCGACCAGGGACGCGACGAGATTGCCGTACCCGCAGCGGTCCACGGCCGCAGCCTGTCCAATGGAAGGCTTTGAGGAGGCGATCGGATGCGTGTGAAGGACGTGATGTCCGCCCAGATCGTTACCGCGTCGCCCAATGACACGGCACAGTCCGCCGCCCGTCTGATGGCGGAAACGGAGGTCGGCGCGCTTCCCGTGGAGGTGCCCGGCGTCGGCGCCATCGTCGGCATCATCACCGATCGCGACATCGTTGTTTCGGTGCTGGCGAAGGGGCTTTCGACCTCGACGGGGCTTGCCGAATTCATGACCGTGTCGCCTGAGGTCTGTAACGAGAATGACGAAACGACCACCGTGGCGGCCCGCATGCGCGATCTCGCGGTGCGGCGTCTTGTGGTCGTCAACGATGAGCGGCACGTGGTCGGCATCGTGAGCCTTGTCGATATTCCGGCCGAACCGGCGGTGGAGGGCGTACAATGACGATCTACGCGACGGACAGGCTGTGGGACGAGGCCGTTATCCTCGAGGATGGCGGGCGCGTTTTGCGCGTGCACAGCACGCGGGACGCGCTTCTGTGCCTCAAGAACCATTGGCCAATCGATGACGGCCCTGCTCTTTCAATGGCGACCAGCGTTGGCGAGCAGGGGCTGACCAGCGACGACGACCCGGCCTTTGCCCGCCGGGCCTTCATAGAGGCCGCCAAGGAAGCCGGCTTTAGCGTGAACACGTGGACGACGGCATAGACCGTCGCCGCATTCGAAGGGACATATCACCGTGCAAGACGACGAACGCCAGGAATGGATCAACAAACGCGCCTACAGTTTATGGGAGGCCGATGGCCGCCAACATGGCAAGGACAGGGAGCACTGGGAACAGGCCGTGCGTGAGCGCGACGAGTTCGAGAAAGTCGTGCTCCCCGAACATCTGCTCACGAAGCGCAATTCGGTCGAAGCCGACGCCGAAACCCGCAAGGCGGTCGCCTCGACCCGGCAGCCCCGGCCGAAACGCGAGACGAAGAGCCCTTTGTCGCGCCCCGCAGTGATCTGAAAGGAAAGACCATGCCCTCCATCAAGCAAGCCCGCATCCTCATTCTCGCCACCGACGGTTACGAACGCTCCGAACTGCGCGTACCCCTCGAGGAGTTGAAAAAACGCGGGGCGGCGGTGACCATCGCCTCGCTCGAAAAGCGCCCGATCAAGAGCTGGGACAAGAAGGATTGGGGCGACACCGTCGATGTCGACCTGACGGCCGCGGATGTCTCGACGACCGACTTCGACGCGCTCGTATTGCCTGGCGGCCAGATCAACCCCGACCTGCTGCGCAAAGACGAGACGGCGATGCGCGTCGTGCGGGACTTCCTCGCCTCCGGCAAGGTGGTCGCGGCGATTTGCCATGCGCCATGGCTGCTGGTCGAGGCCGACGCGTTGCGCGGCCGCAAGGCGACGTCCTATCCTTCCATCAAGACGGATGTCATCAATGCCGGCGCCGAATGGCGCGACGAGAAGGTGGTGACAGACCAGGGCATCATCACTTCACGCTCCCCCGAGGATCTCGACGCCTTCGTGGCAAAAATCGTGGAAGAGATCGAAGAAGGCCGCCACGACCGTCGCGCGGCCTGATCCGCCAGATAACCTGCCTAGAGCATTTCCAGCCGAACGACATCGCTTCGGCGTCGGATAATGCGGTAAAAACAAGATTCTAAAGCACTTCCGGTGAACCCGTGTTCACCGGAAGTGCTTTAGGCCGGCGGTTGCGCATCGCGCGCCGCCGGCATTTTTTTGCCTGCGCGGCGCCGGGCATTGCGGCGGTTTTCGAGGAAGCGCAGCAGCCGCTCCTCCTCCGCGCGCAGCCCTTTGATGGCGAGCGGCGGGCGGCGCATCGCGCGCTGCAGCATTTCCGGCGTCTCGGCGAGCGCGATGACATCGGGGTGGATGTAGCTCGACCGGGCGATGGACGGCGTATTGTGCAGAGCTTCGGAGGCGGCGGTCGCCATCGCCTTGATCGTCGGCCGTCCGCCGTCTTCGATGGCATGGCGGGCCATGGCGAAGGCAGCGAGGCTTCCCGCCCAGGTGCGGAATGTCTTGGCCGACACAGCGGTGCCAGCGATTTGGGCGAGATAGCCGTTGAGCCGGCCGGAATCGATCGGGCGCACCAAGTTCGTCTCGTCCTTCCAGACGAAGAGCTGCCGGCCCGGCAGATCGGCGCTGTCTTCCAGGATACGCTGCAGGCGCGGATGTTTGAGCGTGCGGCGCACGCGCTTGCCGCCCTTGGCGGTGAAGCGCAGCTCGATACGCCCATCGGCCAGTGTGACATGGCGCTTCAACAGCGTGGTCGCGCCATAGGTCTTGTTTTCCTCCGCATAGGTGCGGTTGCCGACGCGCAGCTGCGCCTCGTCGAGCAGCACGGTGATCGCCGCCAGCATCGTATCGACCGTGCCGGGCGCACCCTCCAGATCACGCCGCACCGCGCGGCGGATTTTCGGCAGCGCCCGGCCGAAAGCGATGAGCTGGCCGAACTTGTCGCCGCTCTTCAACGCCTGCCAGTCCGCGTGGTAGCGATACTGCTTTCGCCCGCGCGCATCGTAACCGGTCGCCTGGAGGTGACCGTTGTCCTGAATGCAGATCCAGACATTCTCATAGGCCGGCGGCAGGCCCAGCGCCGAGATGCGCGCCTTGAGCGCCGCATCCCGCACGAGGGCGCCATCCGGCAGACGGTAGCAAAAGCTGCGGCCTGCACGCTGACGCCGAATCCCGGGTTCGCTGTCGGAGACATAGACGAGACCGGTTTGCGAAAGCGTGTCAGGTGCCATGGCGGACCGTCAGTTCACAGGTTCGAAGACGGCGATGCTCGCGCCATAGACCGTGGCCGGGCTTTCCGCCGCGTGTTCGGCGAACGCATCGTCCGCAGCCCCGGTATCCAGCACGCGTTTCCAGGCCGTGATGCCGTTCACCGCGGGGAGCTTCACGGTGCAGTCGCCGCCGGCATTGCAGACGAGGAAGAGCTGATCCAGACCTTCGCCGTTCGCCGGCTTCGACAGGAAAAGCCCCAGCGCGCGCAGATTGCCGTCCGTCCAGGCGGCATCGGTCATGAAGCCGCCGTCCGGCGTGTACCAGGCGATCTCGATCGAACCGTCCTCTGCCGCATCGCCGGTCAGGAAACGTTCCTGACGCAGCGCCGGATGCGCCTTGCGGAATGCGATCGCGCCCTTGCAGAAATTCAGGAAGGGATCGTCCAGCCCGCCCCAGTCCGTCCAGCCGATCTCGTTGTCCTGGCAATAGGCGTTGTTGTTGCCACCCTGGCTGTTGCCGAGTTCGTCGCCGCCGAGCAGCATCGGTACGCCCTGGCTCAGCATCAGCGTCGCGATCATGTTGCGGCGCCGACGGTCGCGGGCGGCGATGATGTCGGCGTTGTCGGTCACGCCTTCAGCACCCAGATTGTGCGAGTGGTTATCGGAGTGGCCGTCGCGGTTGTCCTCGCCATTGGCCTCGTTGTGCTTGCCGTCATAGGAGACGGTGTCCATGAGCGTGAAGCCGTCATGGGCGCTAATCAGGTTGACCGAGGAGGTCGCACCGCGATCGGAATGGTTGAATTGCGGCGCCGAACCGGTCAGGCGCGAGGCAAGCCCGGCGACCAGACCGCCATCGCCCTTCCAGAACCGGCGCACATCGTCGCGATACTTGTCGTTCCATTCGCGGAACGGATAGGGGAAACCACCGACCTGGTAACCGCCGTCGCCGACATCCCAGGGCTCGGCGATCAACTTGACGCCCGACAGGATCGGGTCCTGCCGGATGGCATCGAAGAAAGCGCCGTCGCGGTCGAATTCGATATGACGCGTGCGGCCGAGCGTGCTGGCCAGGTCGAAGCGGAACCCGTCGACATGCATGGCGCTGACCCAGTAGCGCAGGCTGTCCAGCACCATACGCAGCACCATGGGATGGGCGATGTTGACGGTGTTGCCGGTGCCGGTCGTGTCATAAGAATGACGCGGATCGTCCGGCGACAGGCGATAATAGCTCAGATTGTCGAGGCCGCGGAAGCTGAGGGTGGGGCCGCGCTCGGAGCCTTCGGCCGTATGGTTATAGACCACATCCATGATGACCTCGATGCCGGCGGCATGGAAGCGCTTCACCATGGTCTTGAATTCGGTGATGGCCTTGCCGGAGAGGAAACGCGGCTGCGGCGCGAAGAAGCCCAGTGTCTGGTAGCCCCAATAGTTGCGCAGGCCCTTTTCGAGCAGGTAGCGGTCATCCGGGAAATACTGGATCGGCAGAAGCTCGATGGCGGAAATGCCCAGGTCGACGAGATGCTCGATGATCGCGTCGCTCGCCATGCCCATGAAGGTGCCGCGAAGCTCCTCCGGCACGCCGGGATGCGTCATCGTCATGCCGCGCACATGGGCTTCATAGATGATCGTATCGGTCCAGGGCCGGCGGATGGCGGCGTCGCCCGCCCAGTCGAATTCCGGATCCTGCACCACGCCCTTGACCATGAAGGGCGCACTGTCGCGCTCGTCGAAGGAGAGATCCTCCGCCGCATCGCCGATCTTGTAGCCATAGAGCGCATCGTCCCACTGGATTTCGCCGAGAACCTGCTTGGCATAGGGATCGAGCAGCAATTTGTTCGGGTTGAAACGATGACCGGCCTGCGGGTCATAGGGTCCATGCGCGCGGTAACCATATACGGTGCCCGGTTTAAGGCCAGCGATATAGCCTGACCAGATGTCACCTTCACGCTTGGGCAAGACCAGACGCGCCGTTTCTTCTTTCCCATCGGGGGAAAACAGACACAGTTCGATCTGCTCCGCATGTGCTGAGAATACCGCGAAATGCGTGCCGTCGCCGGTGAATTCGGCGCCAAGCTCCGGCTTCATGAAGTCGAGTTCGGAAAAAGAATAACTCATGCAATGCGTCCCCTTCGAGTGAGCAGATAGCCTCCCCGGATAGAGCTGCGACAGGCTGCAGCCATGGCCTTCTCACGTCCAGCGGTTCTCCACCGGACCGTTTGCAGGGCGCGAAAAGACAATGGTGCAACGCGAAAAGGTGCTGATTGTTCCGGAACAATTTGCTGTTCGCCCGGTTCCGATCCTGTCGAATGAGAGAGGATGCACATGACGGAACCATCGATGACGCAGCGCAGCTGGGGGCCGGTTTTGGAGCAGGACGGCGGCGTCACGTTTCGCCTCTGGGCACCGGCGGAAGTGGCAGTCACGCTTCTGATCGAAGGCCGCGAAATTCCCATGCAGCGCACGGACGACGGCTGGCATAAGCGCAGAACGGAGGCAACGGCCGGTGACCGCTACGCCTTCCGCCTTGACGACGGCACAACACTGCCGGACCCGGCCGCCCACGCCCAGCTGGACGATGTGCACGGCTCCTCGCTCGTCGTCGATCATGGCGCCTATGTCTGGCAGCATCCCGACTGGACGGGGCGCCCCTGGGCGGAGACGGTTCTCTACGAACTGCATATCGGCACCTTCACGCCGGAAGGCACACTTCGCGCCGCAATCGACCGCCTGCCGCACCTGCACGCGCTCGGCATTACCGCCATAGAGCTCATGCCCGTTGCCCAGTTCGCAGGGCGGCGCGGCTGGGGTTACGATGGCGTGCTGCTTCATGCGCCGCATCCCGCCTATGGAACGCCCGACGAGCTGAAGGCCTTTGTCGACGCGGCGCATGGTCAGGGCATGATGGTACTGCTCGACGTCGTCTATAATCACTTCGGGCCTGTCGGAAACATGTTGCCGCGCATTGCGCCTGACTTCTTCCATCCCGAACGGCATACGCCGTGGGGTGCGGCCATCGCGTTCGACGAGCCGGCCGTGCGGCGCTACTTCATCGAAAATGCGCTGCAATGGGTTGTCGATTACCGCTTCGACGGGCTGCGGCTCGATGCGACAGAGCAGATCGAGGACGACAGCGAGACGCATCTTCTGATCGAGCTTGCGGAAACCGTGCGGGCAGCGGCCCCGGGCCGATACATTCACCTTGCCGTGGAGGACCAGCACAGCCGCAAGAGCCTGCTGAACCGCGACGGCGGCATCGTCAGGCACTACACCGCCGGCTGGAATGATGAATTCCACCATGCCCTGCATATCGTCGCGACCGGCGAGACCGGTGGGTATTACAAGAATTTCCTCGACGATACGATCGGCACGATCCGGGAAGCCACCGCCAAGGGCTTCGTCCGTGCAGACCGCGCCAAGGATCGCGTTGGTCCTGCACCGCAGGATCCGCTCCCGCCGGACGTCAACATCAACTTCCTGCAGAACCACGACCAGATCGGCAACCGCGCCTTCGGCGACCGGTTGGAAAACCAGACCGATCCCGATCTGCTCAAGGTCATGACGGCGCTGCTGATCCTGTCCCCGCCGGTTCCCCTCCTCTTCATGGGTGAGGAATATGGCGAGGTGCGGCCCTTCCAGTTCTTCGCCGATTTCGAGGGGGAGCTTGCCGATGCGACGAAAGCGGGGCGCGAGGCGGAAGCCGAGAAATTCGGCGGCATGCCGGAAGACAAGACCATGGCCGACCTGCCCGATCCGCTCTCGGAAGACACCTTTGAGCGCTCCAAGCTCGACTGGTCGCGCGCCGCAACGCCCGAAGGCCGGCAGCGGATGGCATTTCTCCGCGAGTTGATCGGCCTGCGCCAGCGGCATATCGCACCGCTGCTGAAGTCAGGGACAGTCGAACCGCATATCCTGCCTGCCGATGATGGCATCGTCGCCATCGACTGGCGTTCGCCCGGCGGAACGCTCCTCCTTCGCGCCAATCTGGTGGAGCAGAACGGAGCACCCTCCCCCTTGCCCGGCGAAACGATCTACAGCTTTTTCCCGGGCGCCGGGACCGGCCCGTGGATATCCGTCGCCTTCGACAGGACACAGCGGATTTCGGAACCAAAAGTGCCCTCGACTGTTCCTACGGAAATGGTTTTCGAGAGGTCCCCATGCATATCGGCGACATCATGACCCGCAATGTCCATCTCGTCCGCCCGGAGGAGACGCTGCAATATGCCGCAAGTCTCATGGCGGAATGGGACATCGCCTTCTTGCCGGTCGCCGATGCCAGTGGTCTCGTCGGGACGCTGACGGACCGTGACATCATCCTGCGCGCCGTTGCTCCCGGCTTCGATGCCGAGACCACCAAGGTCTCCGACATCATGACCACCAACATCACCTATTGTTATGAAGACGAGGAGCCTGCCGGCGTGCTCGCCAACATGCAGTCGCTGCACCTGCGCCGCCTCGCTGTGCTCGACCGCCAGAACCGCCTTTCCGGCGTCGTGTCGCGGACGGATTTCAAGCGCCACCAGATCTGAGCATTTTCTTGTTTTTCCACATTTCCGGACGCAATACCGCTTCGCGCTTTTGCTGGGAATGCTTTAGCCGAGAACGCCCTTTGCCAGATGGCCGACATCCCTGATGTCCTCGAGAAAGAGGGATTGCTGGCGCGTGCGTTCGGCTTCGTCGGGCAGGCGCAGCAGGAACGAGGGGTGGATGGTCGGGTAGAGCACGACATTGTCCTCCATTGCAATCGGACGGCTGCGCACCTGGCTGAGCGGACGCCGGTCGCCCGTCAGCGCATAAAGGGCGGTTGCGCCGAGGGCGATGATAATCCGCGGTTTGACGAGATCGATTTCCTTGGTCAGCCACCAGCGGCAATGATCGATCTCGCCGCGGTTCGGCTTTTCATGGATGCGGCGCTTGCCGCGTGGCTGGTATTTGAAATGCTTGACGGCATTGGTGAGGTAGAGCGTCTCGCGCGCCAGGCCGGCCTCCTTTAGCACGCCATCCAGCACTTTCCCGGCCGGGCCGACGAAGGGGCGGCCGGCAAGGTCTTCCTGATCGCCCGGCTGCTCGCCGACCATCATCATCGTCGCTGCCTCCGGCCCTTCGCCGAAAACGGTCTGCGTCGCCGTGCAATGCAGCGGGCAGCGCGTGCAGTGCCGCGCCTCTTCGCGCAGGCCCTCCAGCGTGCCGGCCTCGGCAAAACCGGTGGACGGCATTGCCTGTGCGGCCTCCTGAAGCCGGTAGTGGAATGTCGGCGGATCGCTGGCCGCCCGCTCGGCCATGGCGCGCACATTGGCCTCCGCATTGGCGATCAGCTCGGGAATAAGGGACGCCTCGGGCAGGTTGCGCCAGTATTTCTTCGGCATTTCCGCCTGCATGGCCTTGGTCTTCAACCGCGCCGGATTGAAGATGCTGGCATAATAGGTGCGCCAGAGCGCGTCGGTCGGATCGCCATGGCCGGGATCTTCGCCCGGCCGCATGTCGGCGATCAGGCTTTCGCCATCCCAGCTCGCCGTGCCCTTGGGCGTGGCGATGATCCAGTCCATATCGGCAAAGCGCCGGCGGAAGAACGGCGCGGTGCGGGCGACGACGAAATGTGTCGGCTCGAACCAGGCGAAGAACCGCCGGCGGCCGTCCGCCTCGCCCGCGATTTCCTTGAACCGCACGAAGGCCGTCATCTTGTGGCTGTCGCGCGCGACGTTCTTGGCGAGCAGCCGCGCCCAGGCGACATCCTTGTCCGCCGTCAGTTCCAGCAGGCGCCGGTCGGATTGCAGGCGCCAGAGCAGGCGGTAGAGCAGATGGAAGCGCCCCGGTTCCGTATGGCACACAACCGCCTCGGCCAGCGGCAGGAAGGCCTGCGGCACCACGAGCGGTGCGGCGCTAGCATCGGGCGGCGGCAGTTCCGGCACCGTGCTGGCCTCGAAGAGTTCTATGTCGCCCTTTATGCGCCAGTCCACCTCGCGCGGCGAGATGCCGGCGGAGGCAAGCGCGCGGGCGGCGTCGCGCCATTCGGAAAAATCACCGCGGGCGAGAAGCGGGATCGTCCACATCACAGCAACGAAAGCTGTTCCGGCTTGCGCGCGAAGAGCGTCTTCAAGTCGGCGCGGTCGGCAAGCTTCAGCGGCGTCCAGCCCTCCGCCTCGATGAAGGCCTTCACCTTGCGCACCGACACGCCGAGCCGCGCCATATCCTCCAGCCGCAGGCGGCGGAAGCGGCGGCTGGAGAGGATGGCATCGACCGTCTTCGTGCCGAAGCCCGGCACGCGCAGCAGGGTCTCCTTCGCCGCCCGGTTGACGTCGACGGGAAAATCCTGCCGGTTGGCAAGCGCCCAGGCGAGCTTGGGGTCCATGTCGAGATCCAGCATGCCGCCGGTCGCGGCGGTGATCTCGTCCACGCCGAACCCGTAGAAGCGGTAGAGCCAGTCGGCCTGGTAGAGCCGATGCTCGCGCACCAGCGGCGGCTTGATGAGCGGCAGCGCGCGCGAGGCGTCCGGAATGGGACTGAAGGCGGAATAATAGACGCGCTTCAGGCCATAGCTGCCATAGAGCCGGGCACTGGTCTTCAGGATGGTCGCATCGTCGGCGCCATCGGCACCGACGATCATCTGCGTGCTCTGGCCGCCCGGCACGAAACGCTTGCGGCGCTTGCTCTGCAAGGTTGGGTCATCGGCCGCCTCGATCTTGCGGCGCAGGTCCCCCATGGCGCGGCGGATGCCCTCGGGACGCTTTTCCGGCGCGAAACGGCCGATGCCGGCGTCCGTCGGCAGTTCGATATTGAGCGACAGGCGATCGGCATAGAGCCCCGCCTCCTCGATCAATTCGGGTGCCGCATCGGGGATGGACTTGAGGTGGATATAGCCGCGAAAACCATGCACCACGCGCAGGTCCTTCGCCACTCGCACCATTTCACCCATCGTATGATCGGGCGAGCGGATGATGCCCGAGGAGAGAAACAGGCCCTCGATATAGTTGCGCCGGTAGAATTCCAGCGTCAGCCAGACCACCTCCTCCGGCGTGAATCGCGCGCGCTCCACATTACTCGAGGAGCGGTTGATGCAATAGGCGCAGTCGAAGATGCAGAAATTGGTGAGCAGGATCTTCAGCAGCGAAATGCAGCGCCCGTCCGGCGCATAGGCGTGGCAAATGCCCGCTCCTTCGGTCGAGCCGAGGCCGCCGCTCTCTACAGAGTCGCGTTTGACGGTTCCACTCGACGCGCAGGAGGCATCGTATTTGGCGGCATCCGACAGGATGGCCAAGCGTTGCTGCAGCGATTTCTTCATGTCTGTTCACTATATGTTCTTGTTTTCGCTGTCAAGCACCGGATTTGCGTACCGCAGCGTATGGAACTTTTTCCGCCATCCCTGATTGTATGGAGAGGAACACCGGAAGGAGGTTCGTCATGGAAAACGTTCACAATTGGCCGATGCCCGTCGTGGTCACCAACGACGAAGCACAATCCTTCGTGGTCGTGCGCAGCTCTCTCGAAGCGGCTGCCTATCTCCTGGAGTTCTGGCCGAAGCAACATGGCGATGCGTTCTTCAATGCCATTCGCATCTGCGCCGATGCGCTTGACGGCGACGTCGAGGACGAGGATGTACGCGACGCCTTTCTGGCGGCCGCCTACGATGCGAATATCGCCATCAACGTTCACTGAGGCGGCGCGGCCG